>CAMGAL010000289.1 GCA_946007445.1 uncultured Mediterranea sp. | reverse complement strand
CTGACTCCAGTGTGACTCCAGTGTGATTCCAGTATGACTCCAGTGTGACTCCACTGGAGGGTTTTCTGCATGGTAAAACAATCGTATATCTCACGCAGCAGTTGCACTGGAGGCAGGACGAAGGAAAGGGGGAGGCTTGGCAACTTTGCCGCAGACTGCCTCTCTGGGATGTAAAGATTTCACTCTCCGATATACTGCTTCAGCGCCTCCACATACTGCTCGAAGGCATGGTGCCCTTCGGGCGTGATGCGGCACACGGTGCGTGGATGCCTGCCCTCCACCGATTTGGTCACGGAAATGTAGCCGGCTGTCTCAAGTTTATGATATAAACCAAACAAAACTCCGACAAAGATTGGCAAGATGAAAAAACTTCCTTATCTTTGCCGCGAAAATCCAATCGTGTGTTGCGCATGTGGCGTAATTGGCAGCCGCGCCAGACTTAGGATCTGGTGTCTCACGACGTGTAGGTTCGAGTCCTATCATGCGCACCCATTCCCCCTTCTTATATATTCCTATCGGGCGAAGTGGCCAGTTCGTCGCGAACGACGGCCATCATGCCCTCCACTTGTGCCAAGGCCAGCATCCGACCGTGGAACGAGTAGCCGGCGTTGTAGCCACACTGCTCGTCGCCCAGCATGGTGCGTCCGTGGTCCACCCGCATGGGCAGGTCGGGGCGTTGCCGCTCGAAGATGCGTATCAGCTCTATCAGGTGGGCGCGGCCCTCCAGGTGGGAGGCCTCGATGAAGTCACCATTGGGCAACACGTGGGTGCTACGCAGGTGGACGAAGTGGGTGCGCGAGGCAAACCGGCGTGCCAAGGCCGGCACGTCGTTCTGCATACCGGCACTCAGTGAGCCGGCGCAGAAGGTCAGGCCGTTGTGCGGATTGTCCACCGCACGGAGCAGCCAGTCGATGTCCTCCTCGCCGGTGACGATGCGTGGCAGGCCCAGCATCTGCAGGGGCGGGTCGTCGGGGTGGATGCAGAGGTTGATGTCCCACTCGTCGCATACGGGCATGACGGCGGCCAGGAAGTAGCGCAGGTTCTCGCGCAGGGCGTGGCGGTCTATGCCGTCATAGCGTGCCAGCAGCTGGCGGAAGATGCCCACGGGGTCGTGGTCGCCCTCGCGGATGTTGCCGTTCACAAATCCCTGCGTCTTGACGATGATGGTGTCTATCAGCTCTTCCCGTTCGGCCTCGGTGATGTGCCGGGCCAGTTCGGCCACCTGTGCCAGCTCTTCGGCGCTGTAGTCCTGCTCGGCCCCTTGGCGCTGCAGGATGTGCAGGTCGAAGTACGCGAAGCGTATCTTGTCGAAGTAGAGCGACGAGGTGCCATCCGCCCACGGGTGCTGCAGGTCGGTGCGAATCCAGTCGATGACGGGCATGAAGTTGTAGCATACGGTCTTCACGCCGGCCCGGCCCAGATTGGCGAGGCTCACCTTGTAGTTCTCTATCAGTTGGTCTCGTTCGGGGCCGGCGTACTTGATGGCTTCACTCACGGGCAGACTCTCCACCACCGACCAGCGCAGGCCGGCTGCCTCGATGTAGCTCTTCAGTTCCATGATGGCCTCGTAGGTCCATATCGCTCCGTTGGGCACGTCGTGCAGGGCGGTGACAATGCCTTCCACTCCGATTTGTCGGAGCATGGCAAGGGTGATTCTATCCTTCTTGCCAAACCATCTCCAAGTTTTTTCCATACCTTTCCTGTTAGGGTTGGATGATTTGCTTGATTTCTTGCAACTCCTCGTCGCTGAAGCTGATGTTCTGCAGGGCCTTCAGGTTGTCGGCCAGTTGGGCCACCGAGCTGGCACCGACGATGACGCTGGTCACCAGGTCGTCCTTGAGCAGCCAGGCGAGCGACATTTCAGCCAGAGTCTGTCCCCGACGGGTGGCGAGGGCGTGCAGGGCACGTATCTTCTGCAGCGTCTCCGGGGTGAGGGCTTCGCGCTTGAGGAATCCTCCGCGGGCCACGCGCGAGTCTTCGGGGATGCCGTTCAGGTAGCGGTCGGTCAGCAGCCCTTGTGCCAAGGGCGAGAAAGCCACGAAGCCGGCTCCGGCCTCGTGGGCCTGGTGTAGGATGCCGCTCTCCTCGGGTTCCAGGTTGAAGAGGTTGTAGCGACCCTGGTAGCAGAGGCAGGGCACGTCGTGCTCGCGCAGGTAGCGGTAGGCGGTGGCGGCTGCCTCGGGGGGATACTTGGAGATGCCCACATAGAGGGCCTTGCCCCAGCGCACGATGTCCACCAGGGCCTGTAGGGTCTCTTCGAGGGGAGTCTGGGGGTCGTAGCGGTGGGAGTAGAAGATGTCCACATACTCCAGGTTCATGCGGCGCAGGCTCTGGTCGATGCTGGCCATGAGGCTCTTGCGCGAGCCCCAGTCGCCGTAGGGACCGGGCCAGATGTCGTGTCCGGCCTTGGTGGAGATGAACAGTTCGTCGCGGTAGGGGGCGAACGATTTCTTCATGATTTGGCCGAAAGTCTCTTCGGCAGAGCCTGCCGAGGGACCGTAGTTATTGGCCAGGTCAAAGTGTGTGATTCCGTGGTCGAAGGCGTAGTGGGCTTTAGCCAGCGAGTTGGCCAGGGTGTCCACGTCGCCAAAGTTGTGCCACATGCCCAGTGAGATGGCAGGCAACAAGATGCCGCTGCGACCGGCGCGGCGGTACGTCATGCCATTCTCGTAGCGTTGGGAGTCGGGCGAATAGATGGGGTTAATGAGCATATTCGTGTGAGTTTATGGTTCGTTTGGGCAAAAGTAGTCGTTTTTTCTCTACTTTTGCAGCGAAACATCCAAAATTCTTGCTTTTATGGCAGGTATCTATCTCCACATCCCTTTCTGCAAGCGTCGGTGCGCCTACTGCGATTTCTACTCCACCACCCGCGAGGAGTGGAAGCAGCGCACGGTCGATGCCCTCTGCCGCGAGTTGCGCAGCAGAGCCGGCTACCTGGGTGGGGCACCGGTGCGCACACTCTACCTGGGGGGCGGAACACCTTCGCAACTCACGCCCGGCCAGCTGGAGCAGTTGCTTGCCACGGTGGATGCCGTCTATGGCCTGCAGGGTGTGGAGGAGCTGACGCTGGAGGCCAATCCCGACGACCTGACTGCCGACTATGTATCGGCGTTGAGGCTGCTCCCCGTCAATCGAGTCAGCATGGGCGTACAGACCTTCGACGATGAGACCCTACGCCTGCTCAACCGCCGCCACACCGCCCGTCAGGCACTGGAGGCCGTGGAGCGCCTGCGCCGTGCGGGCTTCGACAACCTCAGTATCGACCTCATCTATGGCCTGCCCGGCGAGACGGCCGAGCGCTGGGAGCGCGACCTGGCTCAGGCCGTTGCACTGGGCGTGGAGCATCTGTCGGCCTACAGCCTGACCTACGAGGAGGGCACGCCGCTGCAC
>CAMGAL010000288.1 GCA_946007445.1 uncultured Mediterranea sp. | reverse complement strand
CCGTGGCGGCCACCAGCAGCGAAGCCACGCGTCCAAACACGGCACCCACCTTGATGCTGGCCAGGGCGAAACGCTTCTCACGCCCCTTCAGCAGGTACCAGCAGCTGACGCCGACTACAAACAGGGCACCCAGCACCCAGCCCGACAGCACCGTATGGCAGAACTTGTTGACAGCCATCGGCGACAGGGCCACGGAGGCAAAGTCCACCATCTCATTGCGTGCCGTGTCGGGATTGAAAGCCATGCCCACCGGATACTGCATCCAGGCATTGGCCACCAGAATCCACCAGGCGGAGAAGGTAGCACCCAGACCGGTCAGCCACGTGGAGGCCAGGTGGAACCGACGGCTCACCTTCTCCCAACCGAAGTACATCACGGCAATGAACGTTGCTTCCATGAAGAAAGCCACAATGCCCTCGATGGCCAAGGGCGCACCGAAGATGTCGCCCACAAACCAGGAATAATTGCTCCAGTTGGTACCGAACTCAAACTCCAGAATCAAGCCCGTGGCCACACCCACGGCAAAGTTGATGCCGAAGAGCTTCATCCAAAACTTGGCCACCCGCTTCCAGAACGGATTGCCGGTCACGAAATAGTAGGTTTCCATCAGTCCCATCACAACGGCCAGTCCCAACGTCAGAGGAACGAAAAGCCAGTGATAGATGGCGGTCAAGGCAAATTGCGCTCTCGACCAGTCAATCAATGTAGTGTCCATCATAATATGAGTTTTTAAGTTTTTAAGTTTTTGAGTTTTTGAGTTATTCTGTGTTCCACCATTATTGAACTTTCAATCGGGCGGAGGGGCCATCAGTTGCCGGCTGACATACTCCGCCTTCCCCTCCTCGCTGCCGGCCACCTGATTCAGAAAGTCGGGAAAGAAGAAGAGCTTCAAGAGCACAAAGATGACGAAGAGTTTCAGCAAAATCAATATCCAGAGTGTCCTGCCCCAGGTCATGTGGCGAAAACCCTCCAAGTAAAATCGGCCTATGCGCAAGCATGTATTCTTCATAGATAAACCGGATTCGGTGATAACTGACCACAAATATAAGTCATTTGATTCAGATAAGAAAAAGGAATGACGAAAAATTGTCGATAAAAAGCCGCTGTTCGTCGATTGCATTTCTCCGGCACCCGGCCTACCCCTACATTTGTACTCGAAAAAACAAATCATCCGCACAATGAGAAACCTGAAGAAACTGACCACCACGCTGCTGCTCGCCGGCTGGACGGCCTGCCTGACCGCCCAAAACGAGCAACCTGCCGACAGCCTGCCCGCCGTATGGAGCCTGCAGAGCTGCATTGACTACGCCCTGCAGCACAACATCACCCTGCAAAAGAGCCGCATCAATGCCGAGAGTGCCGACATCGACGTCAAGACCGCCCGCTCCTCCTTCCTGCCCACCATACAAGGCAGCATCAGTCAGCGCATCGTCAACCGCCCCAACAGCACCAGCGGCACCATCATCAGCGGCGACAACATCACCACCAGCCAGAGCAAGACCTCCTACAACGGCAGCTATGGCATCGACCTCAACTGGACACTCTACAATGGACAGAAGCGGCTCAATACCCAGAAGCAACACAACCTGCACACGCGCAATGCCGACCTCACCGTGGCCAACCAGGCCAACACCATCGAAGAATCCATCACCCAGACCTACATCCAGATACTCTACGCCGACGAGGCCACCCGCATCAACGAGGCCACCTTGGCCGTGAGCCAGGCCGAAGCCGAGCGGGGAGCCGCCCTGCTCGAGGCAGGCAGCATCAGCCGCGCCGACCAAGCCCAGCTGGAAGCCCAGGTCAGCAACGACCGCTATCAGCTGGTAGCAGCCCAAGCCACCCTGGCCGACTACAAGCTGCAGCTGAAGCAACTGCTCGAACTGGAAGGAGAGACAGAGATGCAACAGCTCCTCCCCACTCCCTCCGACGAGTTGCTGCTCTCTCCCCTGCCTGCCAAGAGCGACATCTACCGGCGGGCACTCACCCTGCGCCCCGAGGTGGAGGCCGGCCGGCTGCAGGTGAAGACAGCCGAGCTCGACACACGCATTGCCCGCAGCGGCTACCTGCCCACCGTGAGCCTCAGCGCCGGCATCGGGAGCAACAACGTCAACGGCAGCGACTTCAGCTTCAGCGAACAGATCAAGCAGAACTGGAACAACTCATTGGGCGTGACCCTGAGCATACCCATCTTCAACCAGCGGCAGACCAAGAGCGCCATCCAGAAGGCCAAACTGCAGGAGCAGAGCAGCCGCCTGGAGCTGCAAGAGACGCAGAAAGAGCTGTACAAGAGCATCGAAAGCCTCTGGCAAGAGGCCACCAGTGCCCAGCAGCGCTATGTGGCCGCCAACGAGAAGCTGCGCAGCAGCCAGATCAGCTACGACCTGCTGAGCGAACAGTTCAGCCTCGGCATGAAGAATACAGTGGAGCTGCTGACCGAGAAGAACAACCTCCTGCAAGCCCACCAAGAGACCCTGCAAGCCAAGTACACCGCCCTGATGAACCTCACCCTGCTGAACTTCTACGGCGGACAAGAGATCTCGATAGACAATTGACAATTAGCAAAAAACTCAGAATATGGAAAAGAAAAACATCATCCGAATGACCGTTGCCGTAGTCGTGGTGGCAGGTGCCTGCTACTGGCTGCTGAACGGGGAAAAAGCCCAACAGAAGGTGACTTATGAAACGGAGAACGTCGCCCGCTGCAACATTGCCGAGTCGGTCACCGCCACCGGCACCATCGAACCCGTCACCGAGGTGGAAGTCGGCACCCAGGTGAGCGGCATCATCGACAAGATCTATGTGGACTACAACTCCACCGTCACCAAAGGACAGCTCATTGCCGAGATGGACCGCGTGACCCTGCAGAGCGAACTGGCCTCGCAACGTGCCAACTACAACGGAGCCAAGGCCGAATACGACTACCAGAAGAAGCTCTACGAGCGCAACAAGGCCCTGCACGAGAAGCAACTCATCGCCACCACCGACTACGAAGCCTCGGTCTACAACTACGAGAAAGCCCGCAGCAACTATCAGGCCGCCGAAGCCTCGCTGGCCAAGGCCGAGCGCAACCTCTCGTATGCCACCATCACCTCGCCCATCGACGGCATCGTCATCAGCCGTTCGGTCGAAGAGGGACAGACCGTGGCTTCGGGATTCGAGACCCCTACCCTCTTCAACATCGCTGCCGACCTCACCCAGATGCAGGTCGTGGCCGATGTGGACGAAGCCGACATAGGCGGCATTGAGGAGGGACAACGCGCCACCTTCACCGTCGATGCCTATCCCAACGACACCTTCGAAGGCACCGTCAGCCAGATACGGCTGGGCAGCACCACCCCCAGCAGTAGCAGCACCACCAGCAGCAGCACCGTCCTGCCCTACGAGGAGGTCATCCCCTCCCCCAAGCCCGACCAC
>CAMGAL010000287.1 GCA_946007445.1 uncultured Mediterranea sp. | reverse complement strand
GTTAGAATCAAACTCGCATCTCGATTCCGATCTCCAAGCGCGACAACCAGGTCCTAGTCCGACTGCTCATTCGGCTTATGTAGATGGGGGTGCTCAACGAGAGCCGCCGCAAGGCTCTCATCCGCTTTGCCAACAGCCTGAAGTCCATCGCCGCCCAGCAGCAGAACATCTTCGAGGGGATGAACATCCGCTACTTCGGCCCCATCGACGGGCACGACGTGAAGAACCTGGCCCGCGTGCTGCGCGACATCAAAGACCTGGAAGGGCCCAAGATACTGCACCTCCACACCACCAAGGGCAAAGGCTTCGCCCCAGCGGAGAAAGACCCCGGCGTGTGGCACGCCCCCGGCCTCTTCGACCCCGACACCGGCGAGCGCATACAGACTGACACCCAAGGACTTCCGCCCCGATTCCAAGACGTATTCGGCGAGACTCTGGTGGAGCTGGCACGAATGAATCCGCGCATTGTGGGCATCACCCCCGCCATGCCCACGGGCTGCTCCATGAACAAGCTGATGGAGGCCATGCCCGACCGCGCCTTCGACGTAGGCATCGCCGAGGGACACGCCGCCACCTTCTCCGGCGGACTGGCCAAGGAGGGGCTGCAACCCTTCTGCAACATCTACTCCAGCTTCATGCAGCGCGCCTACGACAACGTCATCCACGACATTGCCCTGCTGCGCCTGCCGGTGGTGCTCTGCCTCGACCGCGCCGGCCTGGTGGGCGAGGACGGCCCCACCCACCACGGAGCCTTCGACCTGGCCTACTTCCGCCCCATCCCCCACCTGACCATCGCCTCCCCCATGGACGAGGCCGAACTGCGGCGCCTCATGTACACCGCCCAGCTCCCCGACCAAGGGCCGTTCGTCATCCGCTATCCACGCGGACGAGGCTTCCTACCCGACTGGCGCTGCCCGCTGGAGGCACTGCCTGTAGGCAAGGGACGACGACTGACGGAAGGCAACGACCTGGCCGTCATCACCCTCGGTCCGATAGGACACCTGGCCCAACAAGCCATCCGCCGCCTGCAGCCGCAAGGCCTCGGCTACGCCCACTACGACCGACGCGGCCTCGAGCCGCGGGACGAGGAGCTGCTGCACGAGGTGGGACGCCGCTTCCGCCGCATCCTCACCATCGAAGACGGCGTGCTGAAGGGAGGCATGGGCAGCGCCGTCCTGGAGTTCATGGCCGACCACGGCTATTCGCCCCAAGTGAGACGCATCGGCATCCCCGACCGATTTGTAGAGCATGGCACGGTGTCCCAACTCTATGCCCTCTGTGGCATGGACGAGGAGCACATCGCCCAGGCTATGGTAGAAACATTATCCACGAACGTATGAAAATCATTATAGCCGGTGCCGGCGCAGTAGGCACACACCTGGCCAAGCTGCTCTCTCGCGAGCGGCAGGACATCATCCTGATGGACGACAACGAAGAACGCCTCAACACCTTAGGCTCCAACTTCGACCTGATGACCGTGGTGGCTTCGCCCACCTCCATCCAAGGGCTGAAAGAGGTGAGCGCCGGCGAAGCCGACCTCTTCATCGCCGTCACACCCGACGAGAGCCGCAACATGACGGCCTGTATGCTGGCCCACAACCTGGGAGCGCAGAAGACCGTGGCACGTATCGACAACTACGAATACCTGCTGCCCAAGAACAAGGAGTTCTTCCAGAAGTTGGGGGTGGACTCCCTCATCTATCCCGAGATGCTGGCTGCCAAGGAGATAGTCAACTCCATCCGCATGAGCTGGGTGCGCCAGTGGTGGGAGTTCTGCGGAGGCGCACTCATCCTCATCGGTGCCAAGATGCGCGAGAAAGCTGAGATACTGGACATCCCCCTCTACAAGCTGGGCGGCCCCGACCTGCCCTACCACATCGTGGCCATCAAGCGAGGCAACGACACCCTGATACCCCGAGGCGACGACTCCATCCACCTGAACGACATCGTCTACTTCACCACCACGCGCAAGTATGTGCCCTACATCCGTAAGATAGCCGGCAAGGAGGACTATGCCGACGTGCGCAGCGTGATGGTGATGGGCGGCAGCCGCATCGCCGTGCGCACCGCCCAATACGTGCCCGACTACATGCAGATGAAGATTGTGGACAACGACCTGGCCCGATGCAACCGACTGACCGAACTGCTCGACGACAAGACCCTCATCATCAACGGTGACGGACGCGACATGGACCTGCTCATCGAGGAGGGACTGAAGACCACAGAAGCCTTTGTCGCCCTGACGGGCAACTCCGAGACCAACATCCTGGCCTGCCTGGCCGCCAAGCGCATGGGAGTCAACAAGACTGTGGCCGAGGTGGAAAACATCAGCTACATAGGCATGGCCGAGAGTCTGGACATCGGGACCGTCATCAACAAGAAGATGATAGCCGCCAGCCACATCTATCAGATGATGCTGGATGCCGATGTGAGCAACGTGAAGTGCCTCACCTTCGCCAATGCCGACGTGGCCGAGTTCACCGTCAAGGAGGGCTCGCGTATCACCAAGCACCCCGTCAAAGACCTGGGTCTGCCCAAAGGCACCACCATCGGCGGACTCATCCGTGGGGGCGAGGGTATCGTCGTGATGGGTAACACGCAGATACAGCCGGGCGACCACGTGGTGGTGTTCTGCCTGAGCATGATGATCAAGAAAATCGAGAAATACTTCAACTAAACGTAGAGTCATGAACCTGCACAGACGAATGATATGCAAGGTGCTGGGCGACCTGCTGCTGCTGGAGACCGCCATGATTCTGGTGTGTGGCGGCGTGTCGCTCTATTACGAAGGCAACGACCTGCCGGCATTCCTCTGCTCGGCACTCATCGCCGCCGTGGCCGGAGGCATCCTGCTGACCTTCGGCAAGCACGCCGAGCGCCAACTGACCCGACGCGACGGCTACCTCATCGTCAGTCTGGCGTGGCTGGTCTTCTCGCTCTTCGGCATGTTGCCCTACCTGCTCAGCGGCTATATCCCCCGCACAGCGGACGCCTTCTTCGAGACCATGTCCGGCGTGAGCAGCACCGGCGCCTCCATCCTCGACAACATCGAGTCGCTGCCTCACGGATTGCTCTTCTGGCGCAGCATGACGCAGTGGATAGGAGGCTTGGGCATCGTGCTCTTCACCATCGCCGTGCTCCCCATCTTCGGCGTAAACGGCGTACAGGTGTTTGCCGCCGAAGCCACCGGCCCCACCAAGGAGAAGGTGCATCCGCGCATCGGCATCACCGCCCGCTGGATCTGGACGCTCTACCTGAGCCTGACGCTCCTCTGCGCCCTGCTGCTCTGGCTGGGCGACATGAGTGTGTTCGATGCCGTATGCCACTCCATGACCACTACCAGCACGGGCGGATTCTCCACCCACCAGGACAGCATCGCCTACTTCCATGCGCCCGACAACGAAGATGTCCTCTCGGCC
>CAMGAL010000286.1 GCA_946007445.1 uncultured Mediterranea sp. | reverse complement strand
GTAGGTAGTCGGCTATCAGTACCGCCATGAAGGGGTAGACCGGTAGCAGATAGACGCTGCGTTTGCTCTTGGGGATACAGTAGAAGCCGACTATCAGTATGATGGCCAGCCAGCAGAGCAGGCGAAGGGGTGACTGGCCGCGGAACTGCTCCCACCACGAGCGGAGGCGCCGGCCCCAGGAGCCCGACTCGCCCACGCGGCGCAGGCGGCGCACGAAGAGCGACAGCAGCAGCACCAGTGTCCAGGGCACCCATCCCCAGAGGAGGGTCAGGAAGTTGTACCACACGGGATTCTCGTGCGATTCATAGCTCATCTGGCCCGTCAGCCGGCCGGTGTTCTCCTCCAGCATCAGGTCGATGAACTCCTGTCCGCCCTGGTGCCAGGCGGCCAATATCCAGAGGACATAGGGGATAAAGGTGAGCAGGCCGATGCCGGCCAGCGAGAAGAAGGTCTTAAAGAAGCCTCGCCCCCGCATCAGCTGATAGACACCGATGACCAGGCAGGGCAGGAAGGAACCTACGGGCCCTTTGGTCAGCGTGGCGCACCCCATCAGCAGGATGGCCACCCAAGGCACCCGTCTGCACCCCCGCTCGTCCCATCGGAACAGCAGGCAGAGGGCACTGACTATGAAGCACACCTGCACCATATCCACCCGGCAGGCCACGGCAGCCCGATGCACCTCGAAGCTGGTGAGCAGCAGCAGGCCGGTCAGGAAGGCCGTCTGCGGCGGGCGGTGGCGCACCACGAAGCGGAAGAACAGCAGCTGCATGGCCAAGAAAGCCAAGGCCGACGGCAGGCGCGAGACGAACTCGGACATTCCCCCTAGCAGGGTGGCACACGAGGCGATGCACCAGTAGAGGAAGGGAGGCTTGTAGGCAATGTCGGTACCATAGTTCAGCGGCAGGATCCAGTTGCCGCTCTCCAGCATGGTGTAGGCCACGATGGCTTCGCGAGGCTCTCCTTTGGAGTAGAAGAGTGATTCGCCGAGGAAGGGTATCAGGGCCAGCGCAGTGAGGGCGGCCGTCAACCAAAAGAGGGATTTCTGCAGTTGCGATTGTTTCATCATGATTCTCTAAGATTTTGGCGCAAAAGTACGATTATTCTCCTACAATGCCTAACTTTGCCGCCACAATGTGACTCGTCATGAAGAATTCCTTTTTCCGTTTCCTCCTGGTGGGTGGCTTGGCCACCGCGTTGCACTACGGCCTCTACTGCCTGCTGCAGTGCTTCATCGAGGTCAATGTGGCCTACACCATAGGCTACCTGCTCTCCTTTGTGGCCAACTTCTACCTCACGGCCTACTTCACCTTCGGTCGCCGTCCGTCGTGGCGCCGGGCCTTCGGCTTCGGCGGGGCTCATGCGGTGAACTACCTGCTTCACCTCTCCCTGCTCAACCTCTTCCTTTGGGTCGGCCTTCCCTCCGTCTGGGCCCCTCTGCCTGTCTTTGCCATTGCCGTCCCCGTCAATTTCCTCCTGGTACGTTTCGTTTTTCGTCGGGAGGAAAAGGGACATTAAGGAGATTTTGGGTTACATATCATTCATCGACCATACTCTTTGCGATAGGGAGTAGTTCTTGAAGGCTCCGGTAGCACGAGTGAAGGCATCGACCTTCTCCTTCAGGGCGTCGGCATCAAAGTTCTCTTCCTTTCGCTTGACTTCAATGAATACCGCCTCGTCGTTTAATTCGTTCTCGGCAATAATGTCAATCTCATTCTCACCCTTTCGATCCCACCAACTGCCAATGCGGGTGTAGGCCTTGCTCTCCATGAGCACCCGCTTGAAATAGCGCTCCAGCATCTTGCCACTGAACGTCTCGTAATCACGATGGATGATGCTCTTCACGGCGTCGTAGTTCTCAATTTCAAGCATATAGTTGTACTTATAGATGAAGCGGAACCAAAAACTGAAAAAGTTGTCTTCAATCGTGTAGCGAATATTCTTGGTCGAACTCTTTTCAAAGATGGGCTGGTTTTTGGTAATCACCTCATACTCCTTCTCCAGTTTGGTCAGGTAGCCACCGATTTCCCTGCCAACAACCTGTTCAATCTCCGAACGTGAAGTCTTGCCACGGGCAATGGCCGAAAGGATGGAGAAATAGATGCCATAATCCTTGCCAAACTCCTCGATCAGGATAGCTTTCCCCTCGCCCAGGAATACGGAATCCGCCTTGATGATGTGATTCAGCATCTTGGTTTTAGTCGTAGCACCGGCATCCACGAGCAACTGGACATACTTCGCGATACCTCCTGTAAATGAGTATAATGCCAATAAGTCCTCGGCGGTAAAATCGGGATTGTATTCCATCATAATCTCCTTCAGAACGGCCGTTGTGAATGGTTTGATGGACATGAAACGGGTCTGCCTATTGTACAGCGGTTCCTTTTTGTCCTTGAATATCTTGGTCATCATGGAGAAAATCGAACCGCACACAATCAAGTTTATGTGAGCTTGGGTGTGATACATGTCCCAGATACGCTGCATGTCACTATAGACCGACTGATTGACCTTGAAGAACTCTTGAAACTCGTCAATAAACAGCGTGATGGGACGGTCGATGGAGAGTCTCATCAGATATTCGAAAATATCTGTAAATCGCTCCACGCTTCCCAGGGTGGGGATGACTAACTTATGTTTGATTTCTTGCAGGAAATCCATACATAAGTCACTTTCGGCCTTGCGTGCGACAAAGAAATAGAGTATGGGCTCATCTTGGTAGGCTTTCCATACAAGCGATGTCTTGCCGATGCGACGGCGACCTGTCACCACTGTAAATTGGGCATTACTTTTCGAGAGAGACAGAATCTCTCGAAGTGATGCAATCTCCTCTGTTCTATCAAAAAATCTCATGCGCCTTGTCTTTAAGTTGCGAAACCGCTGTTTCCGAAATGGCTGTTTCGCAACTGCAAAGATAAGGCACTTTTTTTGATTGGACAAGCGTAGTCTTTGATATTTTTCCGTAGGAGGAGAGCCCCTGCTCAGCGTGCTGCCCATGCAGATGCTGGCCTATCATGTGGCGGTGCGCAAGGGACTCAACGTCGATATGCCTCGCAATCTGGCCAAGAGTGTGACGGTGGAGTAATGTAGAGCTATCTGGCTCCTCTGGGGAGTTGAGATAGCTCATTGCGTCACTCCACATGTCGGATGCACAAAGTTGCAAGCCGGAGGGTTTGCTGCATTGGAGGATTCTTTTTATCTTTGTCACCTCAATAACTGCAAAGAACATGAAGAGTCAAGAAACCAATCAGATAGCCCTGCGGCCCGTGCTGGCCATTGTGGTGCCCTGCTACAAGGAGGAGGCGGTGCTCGACGAGACCCACCGGCGCCTCTCGTACCTGCTGGACCGACTGGTGGAGCAGGGGAGGATAGCCGCCCGCAGCTACATCCTCTATGTGAACGACGGCAGCACCGACCAGACCTGGCC
>CAMGAL010000285.1 GCA_946007445.1 uncultured Mediterranea sp. | reverse complement strand
TGCTTCAGTTGTGTGGGGTCGAAGTAGTCGTACTCGATGGCGTAGCCCGGCCGGTAGATGACCAGGTCGCGGAAGGCGGGAATCTGCTTCAGGGCGGCCACTTGGATGTCTAAGGGTAGGGAGGAGGAGAATCCGTTCAGGTAGAGCTCCTGCGTGGTCTCACCCTCCGGTTCCAGGAAGAGCTGATGCTGCTCCTTGTCGGGGAAGGTCACTATCTTGGTCTCGATGCTGGGGCAATAGCGGGGTCCGATGCTCTGGATTTGTCCGTTGAACAGGGGCGATTCGGGCAGTCCTTCGTGCAGGATGCGGTGTACTTCGGGATTGGTGAAGCAGGTCCAGCAGGGCAGTTGACGCAGGTGGCGCACACCGCTGTTCATGAACGAGAACTTGTGGAAGTCGGCCTCACCCTCCTGTATCTCCATCTCCTCGTAGTGCACGCTGCGGCCGTCGATGCGCACCGGCGTGCCGGTCTTCATCCGCCCGTAGCGGATGCCGTGGCGTGCGATGGATTCGGTCAGTTCGTAGGAGGCAGGCTCGGCCATGCGTCCGCCGGGCAGCATGGTGCGCCCCACGTGCATCAGTCCGTTGAGGAAGGTGCCGGCAGTCAGCACCACGCAGCGTGCGTGGAAGGTCACTCCCCACACGGTCTTCACGCCACGTACTTCGCCGTCGGCCACCAGCAACTCGCGCACAGTGTCTTGCCAGATGTGTAGGTTGGGCGTATTTTCCAGTACCTCGCGCCACGCCCAGATGAACTTGTTGCGGTCGCACTGGGCGCGTGGGCTCCACATGGCTGGGCCTTTGGAGCGGTTCAGGATGCGGAACTGGATGGCCGTGCGGTCGGTCACCAGGCCCATCTGTCCGCCCAGAGCATCCACCTCACGCACAATCTGTCCCTTGGCAATGCCACCCACGGCCGGGTTGCAGCTCATCTGGCCGATTTTGTTCATGTCCATCGTTATCAGGCAGGTCTTGGAGCCCAGGTTGGCGGCAGCGGCAGCAGCCTCGCAGCCGGCATGTCCGGCGCCTATCACTATCACATCGTAGCTGTATTCCATCTCGTTCTGTTCTTGGTTTCTGTGGCGCAAAGATACGAAATTAGGCAATTCCCTGCCTCCTTGCCGGTGCAAAAAGCGCCGATTTGCGCCTTTTTGCGTCGTGGCTCCGTTCAGCCCTCCCGATTCCCCTTTCCGGCACTTTCTCCGCACCTGCTCCGTACCAAAGCCGCTGTTTCTTCGCTCATCCTTCGCTCAAACACCGCTCCTATAGAAGCGCAGATTGAGCGAAGACAAGCGAAGAAATAGCATAGAAACAGCGGTGCAGTAGCGGCCCGGGTACGGAGCGGGTAGGGAAGAAGGGCTGTTTGAGCTCATATAAACAAATTATCAATCACACAAGCATTTAAGGTGATGCATTTAGGGCGGACACAGAGGCCCGCCCTTATAGTTTCGATGGACAATTTGGGTTTTGATACACCCTCCTTGAAGGAGTCAATCGAAGAGAGATTTTATTGCTTGTACCAGTTGGCACTCCGCGTGCCGCTGCTCGTAACCCAGGAACCATAGCCCTTGTAGAGCTGGTCGATGGGCTTTGACTCGTTGGCATGGTCGAGCATCGGGCTGATGTCGGTCTCGTTGGCCCCGGCCAGGAAGAAGGCGAAGGGGTATTGGCCGTCTCTGACGTAGTAGATGCCTTCGGCCGGTTTGGAAGCATCGCTCTCCTTGCCGAAGTAGGAGGTGTCCATCTTCGAGGTGGGTGCCTCCTGGGCGATGTGTACCTCCCAGCGCTTGCCGTTTTCGAGGTTGCGGTAGATGAAGGGCTGGACGGTGGATTCGCCCGAGCCTTTCTGATAGCGGTATGTCAGGGTGATTTTGTATTCCGCACCCATGTTCTTTTTCACATCGTCTGTCAGCAGATAGACTTTGTCGGCTTGTTCGTAGGTGAATACGGTGGGTTGGAACTCGCTGCTGCCTGCTGTGCGGATATAGCAGCTGGCCGTGATATTGCCCGCGTAGGATTCTATAGGGTTCAACCGAACGGCCAGTCCGTTCTTGTTGGCGGCTACGTTTTGGTAGGTCTTGAAGATGAACGACTCGCTGATGATTTGATTCTTTGTGTTGAGCTCCTTTTCGAGGTCGTACTTCACAATGACGTCGTTCAAGTCGTAGTCACCCTGGCTAGGCCAGAGGTCCTCGAATGCGTAGACTCCGCGCAACTCGCTCGTGGTGATGGTGTTGTCTTTCGGAATTTCGGGTGTGTTACCTGTTACTTCGATGGCCAAAGCCGGGTTGGCCTTCATGGCAAGAACCACGTCGGTGAAGTTCTGGTCATCTACATGGTCCTCGAATGATATCATCAGGTGGTTGTCATAGCGATAGACAGCCGTGCGGGGCTCGTTGTATATCCAACCGTCGTTATGTACGCTGAAGCCGGAGGAGGTGGCGGCACGATATCTCTTGTGGACTTTGTAATCGCCGTGTCTGTTGCTCCAGGCGTTGTTGGCCAAGACAAAGCCGATGCGTGTGCCGGCGGGGAAGACGGTAGTAGCTCCTGAGTTGCTGCCTGATTGGATATGGGGGTAGTACTTCAGCTGAATGGCGGTGCCCCGGTCAATGCCTGCACTCTTCTTCACCTTATCCCCCTTTTTCGTCCATGAGCCATCCTGTGTGTTGGGGAAGAGCATGATGATGTTGGCATCCTTCAGGCTGGCGGGCTTGTTGCCTTCCGTGTAGTAATAGTAGCCCATTGAGCAGTTCCAACAGGTGTATTGTCCCAAGAAGGTGATAGCCACTTCCGCATTCTCCTTCACGGAGATGTCCGAGTAACAGCGGTATGACTCGGGACAGCTCTTATTGACGTTGAACACGCTGGAGTGTTGCTCGTAGACTTCTGAGGAATTGGTCACCTTCAGGTTGCCGTTGTAGGGGTAGGTTATCTCTCCGTTTCTTTTGGTTTGATAGCTGCCCAGCCAGGTCTTCCAGTTGCCATCGCTGTATTCCGTCGGATGGTCGGGAGCATCGGCGTCCATATAGCTGTAATAGTCCGTGGTGGTCTCTGTGCCCAGGCGCGTGGCGGCCACGGCATTGTCGGTGGCGGTGATGACGCCATCCTTCACCTCGGCCACAATGAGCCGCTGGGCATAGAAAGCGGGCGAGTAGATCCACACCTTGGTCAGGTAGGTAGGCAGGTCGAGCGTGTGGCTGAACGTGCCGTTGGATTCGGTGTAGCCGCAGTAGAGGGGGGTGACACCTTCCAGTTTCTTGTAGTCATACTCCGTCTCCTCCACGGGGCATTGGTCATAGAGTTCAAAGTAGACTTTGGCTTCAACGCCCAAGTTCTGATAGGCCAGTTGAAGCGTCACGCCTTGTTGCACTGTGGAGAAATTGAATGAGTTGTACTCCTTGGGTCTCTCCTCACCTTTGTAGACATCGTTGTCCATACAGC
>CAMGAL010000284.1 GCA_946007445.1 uncultured Mediterranea sp. | reverse complement strand
GCCATTGAGAAGGCCATGAACTTTGGCTTTAGCCTGCAGGGAGCCGTGATGGCCAGCGACGCCTTCTTCCCCTTCCCCGACTGCGTAGAGATTGCCGGCAACGAAGGCGTAACGGCTGTTATCCAGCCCGGAGGAAGCGTGAAAGACCAGCTCTCGTTTGACTATTGCAACGAGCATGGCATCGCTATGGTGACCACCGGATTCCGTCATTTTAAACATTGATTCTTTACGCACGTACATTATGGGATTTTTCTCTTTTACACAAGAAATAGCGATGGACCTTGGCACGGCCAATACCATCATCACCAGCGGGGGCAAAATCGTGGTGGATGAACCCTCGGTGGTGGCCCTCGACCGCCGCACCGACAAGATGATTGCCGTGGGCGACAAGGCCAAGCAAATGTACGAGAAGACGCACTACAACATCCGCACCATCCGCCCCCTGCGCGACGGCGTGATTGCCGACTTCTACGCCTGCGAGCAGATGATACGCGGACTTATCAAGATGGTGCCCGACCGCAACCGCTTCTTCTCTCCCTCGCTCCGCATGGTCATCGGCGTACCCTCGGGCAGCACCGAGGTGGAGCTTCGTGCCGTGCGCGACTCAGCTGAACATGCCGGTGGACGCGACGTCTATCTGATTTTTGAGCCCATGGCTGCGGCCATCGGCATCGGCATCGACGTAGAGGCCCCCGAAGGCAACATGATCGTAGATATAGGTGGCGGCTCGACCGAGATTGCCGTCATCTCGCTGGGAGGCATCGTGTCGAACAACTCCATCCGCATTGCTGGCGATGACTTTACGGCCGACGTGCAGGAGTACATGAGCCGTCAACACAACGTGAAGGTGAGTGAACGCATGGCCGAGCGTATCAAGATCAACGTGGGTGCCGCCCTGACTGTACTGGGCGAAGATGCCCCCGAAGACTACGTGGTACACGGCCCCAACCGCATCACAGCCCTCCCCATGGAGGTGCCCATCTGCTACCAGGAGGTGGCCCACTGCCTGGAGAAGTCCATCGCGAAAATCGAGACGGCCATCCTCAGCGCCCTGGAGAACACCCCGCCCGAGCTCTATGCCGACATTGTACACAATGGCATCTACCTGGCCGGTGGCGGCGCCCTGCTGCGCGGACTCGACAAGCGACTGACTGACAAGATTAACATTCCGTTCCACATTGCGGAAGACCCCCTCCATGCCGTGGCCAAAGGCACCGGTGTGGCGCTGAAGAACGTTGACCGCTTCTCCTTCCTGATGCGCTGATGCGGAACTTGCTCAACTTTCTGATAAAGTACAACTACTGGTTCCTCTTTCTGCTGTTAGAGGTAACCAGTTTTGTTTTCTTGTTCCGCTTCAACCGCTACCAGCAGAGCCTCTTCTTCACCTCGGCCAATGCCGCAGTGGGTGCAGTGTATGAGACCACCGGCTCGGTGAAGTCCTACTTCCACCTACGCAGCATCAACAGCGACCTGCTCGACCGCAATCTGCTGCTCGAACAGCAACTCGTGGCCCTGCAGAACCGCTTGCTCCAGCAGGGTGTGGATTCGGCCACGATGCGCAGCATCGAGCGGGCCACTCCCGGCACCTTCCGTCTCCACGAGGCCAAGGTGATCAAGAACAGTCTCTCCTTTGAGGACAACTACCTGACCCTCGACAAGGGCTCGGCCGATGGTATTCGCCCCGAGATGGGGGTGGTCGATGCACGGGGCGTGGTGGGCATCGTCTTCAAGACCTCGCCCCACTATGCCCTGGTCATCTCGCTGCTCAATAGCAAGTCGAGCATCAGCTGCAAGATTGCCGGCAGCGACTACTTCGGCTACCTGAAGTGGCAGGGGGGCGACGTGCAGTATGCCTACCTCAAGGACCTGCCCCGCCATGCGCAGTTCAACCTGGGCGACACGGTGGTGACCAGCGGCTACTCCACCGTCTTCCCCGAAGGCATCATGGTGGGCACGGTCGATGACATGCAGGACTCCCACGATGGCCTCTCTTACCTGCTCAAGGTGAAGCTGGCCACCGACTTTGGCAAGGTGAACGCCGTGCGTGTGGTAGAGCGCAGCGGGCAGCTGGAGCAGCTGGAGCTGGAGCGTCGCGCCAGCGAGGAGAACTAACCCATTTTTATTCACGCTAAGACAACGAAGAGATGCTACAGACCTACCTCAACCGCTTCCTCTGGTGGACCACGCTTGTGCTCCTGCAGGTGTTCTTCTTCAACCATATCCATCTGCTGGGCTATGCCACCCCCTTCATCTATCTCTACATCGTAGTGAAGATGAGTTCCGATACCAACCGCAACGCTTTGATGCTCTGGGCTTTCCTGCTCGGTCTGCTGGTGGATGCCTTTGCCGATACCCCAGGCATGAATGCCGCTGCAGCCGTCTTTCTGGCCTTTATTCGCCCCACGCTGCTGCGTCTCTTTCTGCCCCGCGACAGCAACGACACCTTCACCCCCTCTATCCACTCGATGGGCCTCTCTTCCTACGTCAAGTACCTCTCATTGAGCGTGCTCTTCCACCATGCACTGCTCTTCACCATTGCCTTCTTCTCCCTGGCCTCGCCGCTGGAGCTGCTGCTGCGTATCGTCAGCAGCGCACTGCTCAGCGTGGTCTGCATGCTGGCTATCGAGGGATTGCAACAACGTAAGTCCAACCCTTAACCCCATGCTGCCTTGGCTAAAGATTATACCCTTGAGAAACGGAAATACGTGGTGGCCCTCTCGGCCATTGCCATCGTGGTGGTCTATCTGCTGCGGCTGGTCGATCTGCAGCTGCTGACCGACGACTACAAGCGCAATGCCGACAGCAACGCTTTCCTCAACAAGATACAGTACCCCTCGCGTGGAGCCATCTACGACCGCAATGGCAAGCTGCTCGTCTTTAACCAGCCGGCCTACGACATCACCTTCGTGCCCCGCGAGGTGACGCAGCTCGACACGCTCGACCTGTGTCGCACGCTGGGTATCACCGTGGAGCAGTTTGAGAAGCGCATGAAGGATGTGCGCAACCCTTGGATGAATCCTGGCTACTCTAAATACACGCATCAGACCTTCATGACGCAGCTTTCGGCTGAAGAGTGTGGCGTCTTTCAGGAAAAGCTTTTCAAGTTTCCTGGCTTCTATATCCAGCGACGCACCATCCGCCAGTACACCTACAACGCCGCCAGCCATGCCCTGGGCGACATCGGCGAGGTGTCGAAAAAGGAGATTGAAGCCGACGACTACTACATTCGCGGCGACTATGTGGGCAAGCAGGGCATCGAGAAGTCCTACGAGCAGTACCTGCGTGGGGAAAAGGGCGTGGAGGTGCTGCTGCGCGATGCCCACGGACGCGTGCAGGGCCACTACAAGAATGGCGAACTCGACCGCCCCTCGGTGCCTGGCAAGAACCTCACCCTGGGACTCGCCATCGACCTGCAGCTGCTGGGCGGACGGCGCGGGCGGAACAA
>CAMGAL010000283.1 GCA_946007445.1 uncultured Mediterranea sp. | reverse complement strand
ACGCCACCACCGACAACTACAACCCCTAAGCGGGCACGACGCTGACTTGGTACACCACCCTGAACGGCAACGTTTCCGACAACTTCTCCAACCTCGGCGAGACGCCGTGGGCCAAGTATGTGCAGGAGCGCACCGGTATCACGATTGAGTTCCAGCATCCCACGCAGGGCTCCGAGGCAGAGGAATTTGCCGTTATGCTGGCCTCCGGTGAGTTCCCCGACATCATTGAGTACACCTGGACGACCTACTCCGGCGGCGCTGGCGCTGCCGTCAACGATGGCGTTATCATCTCGCTGGATGATTATATGAAGAACGCCCCCAACCTCAGCGCCGTGATTGACGCACACCCCGAGGTTGGCAAGATGATTAAGGACTCCGCCGGCAACTATTATTGCTTCCCCTGCCTGCGCGGTCTGGAATCCCCCAACAAGACGGAGTTCTCCTCCGGCTTCACCTATCGCGCTGACAAGCTCGCAGAGCTCGGCTTCGATGAGGTTCCCGAGACGATGGACGAGTGGGAAGAGGTCCTGCGCGCCGCCAAGGCTGCAGGCTTCAGCAAGCCGTTTACCACCCGTAAAGAGTGGGTCAAGGACGTCTGGAGCGCCGCCTATGACAACTGGGGCAGCTTCTACGTCGATGACGGCGTTGTAAAGAACGGCCTGATTGAGGACAGCCGCAAGGACTTCATCCAGAAGCTGGCCGACTGGTACAGCGAGGGTCTGCTGGACAATGACTGGATGCAGGCCGACAAGAAATCCACCCAGACCGACTTCGTTGCAGGCAACTGCATCCTGGGCTACGCTCCGTTCGGCCAGGGCCTCGGCAACTACACCAAGGCTATGATGGAGGCCGACCCCAACTTCAAGGAAGAGTACATTCAGGCTGCTGCGCCTGTCACCTCCACCAAGGGTCAGAACGCCAAGTTCTCCAAGATGAACAACATCTATGACCAGTCCGGTGCTTCCGCCGCTATCTCCTCCCAGTGCAAGAACGTCGAAGCTGCTGTCTGGCTGCTCGACTGGCTGTACAGTGAGGAAGGCCAGATTTGCTACAACTTCGGTATCGAGGGCGAAAGCTATGAGATGGTCGATGGCAAGCCCGTTTACACCGACGTCATCATGAACAACCCCGATGGCTGGAGCCAGGCACAGGCACTGGCTGCTTACACCAGAACCTCCACCTCCGGCGCAGGCATCCAGAGCGAGGACTACATTGAGCAGTACTACGCACAGGACAACCAGAAGAAGGCTCTTGAGCTTTCCATGAAGACCGATATGGGCGAGCATATGTTCCCGCCGACGTCCGTTTCCGAGGAAAACCAGGACCGCTATTCCGAAATTATGAGCCAGGTCAAGACGCTGTCTGATGAGATGGAAGCCAGCTTCATCTGCGGCACCACCCCGATGAGCGAGTGGGATTCCTACCTGCAGAAGCTGAAGGATGCCGGCATCGAGGAAGCTATCCAGATGATGCAGGAAGCCTATGACACTTACATGGCCAACTGATTCCCAATGCAGTAACGCATAAATCATAGCAACAAATGGCATTCGGAAGGCATCACTTTCGGATGCCATTTCTTTAAGAAGATGGGGTGCAGATAATACAATGAGCAGAATGGAAGATTTGCTTGCGCGAATCAACTACGATTACCCGGGATTGGAGCAGGCCAAAACCCTGTATGAAAACGGAGACGCCGAGGGCGCGATGGATGCGGTGATTGCGCATTTCCGCACCAGAACCAGCCCAAAGTACCTGTTTACCGCCAAGGAGCTGGAAGCCTGCAAGGTGGACGGCCTGTTGGAGGACGCGCAGGAGACGCTGGACCACTATATCTACGGCCACAAGTTTGACGGCGAGATTGACTGGTTCTTCAACCCGACAGAGCATACCTCCCATGACAACGAGTGGACATGGTCGCTCTACCGCCATATTTACTGGCAGCCGCTGGCCCGCGCCTATGCGCTGACTAAGGACGAAAAGTACACGCGGGAGTTCCTGCATGAGATGACCGAGTGGGGCAAGGCGTGGCCGGTGGGCCCCTTCATGGAGAATGAGGAGGACGCCGCCGCCAAGTACAAGTTCCCCGGCCACTCCTGGCGCACGATTGAGACGGCCATGCGTATTTACACGGTCTGGCTGCCCTGTATGGAGGCGTTCCGCTCTTCGCCGGCATGGGACCGCGAGGGGTGGGTGACCTTCCTTTCGCTGCTGTGTGACCATGCGGATTTCCTGATGACCCACTACAGCAACCACAAGAAATCCTCCAACTGGCTCACGATGGAATCCGGCACGTTGCTGGAATGTGGCATCCTCTTCCCGGAATTCAAATCGGTGTGGTTCAGGAGCGGCTACCGCCGCGTCATGCAGGAGGTCAAGTATTCCTTCGACAATGACGGCATCCATATGGAGCGCACTCCCATCTACCACATGGTGGCGGCGGGCGTCTACTTCCAGTGCTACCGCCTGTGCAAGCTGAACAACATCCCGGTGCCGCCCTATATGGAGCCGACGCTGGAAAAATCCGCACAGTTCATTATGAGCCTTGTCAAGCCGGATTTGTCCACCCCGATGATTGGCGATGCCGACCGCGACGATCTGACCACCCGCCGGTGCGATACCTCGCTGTATGAGGGCATGAACCTGACCTTTGACCCCTATGACCTCAACGAGATGCGCGCTTACTTCCGCACATGGTATGAGGAAACAGGCCGCGAGGATTTCCACTTTATGGCCACCGCGGGCAAGGAGGGCACACCTCCCACGCAGCGCAACTACAAGTACATTCCCGCCGGTATCTACGTGATGCGCACCGGCTGGGGCCCGGAGGCCAGCTACTTCCACGTACACGGCATCCAGCTCGAGCGCGGCGAGGTCAGCTCCCACTCCCACAATGACACCGGCCATGTCGAGGTGCACATTCAGGGAGAGGACATCCTGACCGACTCCGGCCGCTACATCTACAACAGCTCCTGCTGGAAGGACTGGCGGCACTACTTCCTGTCCGCCAAGGCACACAACACCCTGTATGTGGATGACCACGAGATGGGCACCGTGCCCGGCGTGACCCGCACCCGCGGCGTGCGCACCTATCTGCACGCCTTTGAGGAAAACGAGAACTATCAGCTGATTGACATTTCCCACAAAGGCTACGATTTTATGGATGACCCGATGTTCCACCGCCGCCGCGTGGTGCGCTTGGCCGGGGACATCTTCGTGATTGAGGACCGCGTGACCGGCATCTGCCACAGCGAGCATGACATCCGGCTGTATTACAACTTCGCGTTCGGCCACCTTGAGCAGGATGGCGAGAGCTTCGCCTACACTTCGCAGAAGGGCCGCCCCTACACCGTGACCGTGCAGGCTGACAAGCCCCTCGACTTTGAGATCCTTGAGGGCAGCGAGGAGCCCATCGGCGGCTGGATCAGCTACGGCTACGCGTGGCGCAAGCCC
>CAMGAL010000282.1 GCA_946007445.1 uncultured Mediterranea sp. | reverse complement strand
CGCCTTGGCCATGGCCGAATCCGCCAAGGGCTACGACCAGGCACACACGACCTGGGTGGCCGGCATGATGGAGCTGCGCCAGTCGAAGGGACAGGCCCTCTATCCCGACGCCAACTCCACCCTGCGCCTCACCTACGGCCGTGTGCGTCCCTACGAGCCTGCCGACGGCGTGGAGTACCAGTACTACACCACCCTGCAGGGAGTCATGCAGAAGGAAGACCCTGACAACTACGAGTTTGTGGTGCCCGCCAAGCTGAAGCAGCTCTACGAAGCCAAGGACTACGGCCGCTATGCCCGCCCCGACGGCCAGATGCCCGTCAACTTCATTGTGGACACCGACAACAACTGCATCGATTCCTACACATGGCGCACCGTGCCCATCGGCTTCGACCGCAACTACGAGGGCCTGACGGGCGACATCGCCTTCCGTCCCGCCTCGCAGCGTGCCGCCGTGGTCGACATCCGCTACACCCTCTTCATCATCGAGAAGTTTGCGGGTGCCAAGCACCTGGTGGACGAGATGACTATTGTGGAGTGAGTCAACACATTCCAGATGGTGCGGGCTGCAAGCCCAACCTGCTCATAGCCCAGGGCAGAGCGAAGCGACACCCTGGGTAGAAGAGAGCCAAAAGTCTACGCCCTGAAGGGGCAAAAGCCTGATTCAATATACTGCTACACAGTGAATTATAGTTTTTACCCTTTCAGGGCGCATCCTGTATAGCCCACTTTCCCCAGGGCGAATGCGTATCAAGTTGAAATAGACAATCTACCACTCCAACATCCGATGAAACGCCGTGATTCATCAGATAGGCTGCATCTCGGCAAAAACAATCAAACGAGTTTGTTGCTTTTGCACTCGATTTGCACTATCTTTGCGCCAAAATCAGAAATGCTGAAATCAACAACACCTAAGATATGATTCTTTTTTTCAGAACCCCGCAAAAGAGCGTGATTGCCGTCGAGTGTGACCACGCGCTGCCTCAGGCAGAGAGCGACAAGCTCTGCTGGCTGTTTGGCGAAGCAACCCCCGAAAGTGAAGAGAACCTGCAAGGATGGTTCGTCGGCCCCCGCCGCGAGATGATCACCCCCTGGAGCACCAATGCCGTCGAGATTACCCTCAACATGGGTCTGAGCGGCATTGCCCGCATCGAGGAGTACTTCCCCGTGGCCGACGAGAACGCCGACCACGACCCCATGCTGCAACGCATGTACCACGGCCTGGGCCAAGAGGTGTTCACCACCCACCGCCAGCCCGAACCCATCCTCCACATCACCGACCTCGAAGCCTACAACGAGCAGGAAGGTCTGGCCCTGAGCAAGGAGGAGATGGAGTACCTCAAGAAGGTGGAGCAGGACCTGGGCCGTCCACTCACCGACTCAGAGGTGTTCGGCTTTGCCCAGATCAACTCGGAGCACTGCCGTCACAAGATCTTCGGCGGTACGTTCATCATCGATGGCGAAGAGAAGGAGTCCTCCCTCTTCCAGATGATCAAGAAGACCACGCAGGAGAACCCCAACAAGATTATATCCGCCTACAAGGACAATGTGGCCTTTGCCGAAGGCCCCGTCATCGAGCAGTTTGCTCCGGCCGACCACTCCAAGCCCGACTACTTCCAGGTGAAGGAGATCGAGAGCGTCATCTCGCTGAAGGCCGAGACGCACAACTTCCCCACCACCGTAGAGCCCTTCAACGGCGCATCGACCGGCACCGGCGGCGAAATCCGCGACCGTATGGGTGGCGGCAAAGGCTCCTGGCCCATTGCCGGCACGGCCGTCTACATGACCTCCTACCCCCGCACCGACGAGGGCCGCGAGTGGGAGGAGCTGCTGCCCGTGCGCAAGTGGCTCTATCAGACGCCCGAGCAGATCCTCATCAAGGCCTCCAACGGCGCCAGCGACTTCGGCAACAAGTTCGGCCAGCCCCTCATCTGCGGCTCAGTGCTCACCTTCGAGCATCAAGAGGCCGGCAAGGAGATGTACGGCTACGACAAGGTCATCATGCTGGCCGGAGGCGTAGGCTACGGCACCCGGCGCGACTGCCAGAAGGGACACCCCCAGGCCGGCAACAACAAAGACCACCTCCGAGCCCACAACACCCCCCTCGCCTCCATCCACGACCACGGCTCGGCAGGTCACGTCAACTGCCTCAGCGAGCTGGTGGAGGAGTGTGGCGGACTGATTGAGATGGACCGCCTGCCCATCGGCGACAAGACCCTCTCGGCCAAGGAGATCATTGCCAACGAGAGCCAGGAGCGCATGGGTCTGCTCATCCAGGAGGAGGCCATCGAGCATGTGCAGAAGATTGCCGAGCGCGAGCGTGCCCCGATGTACGTTGTAGGAGAGACCACCGGCGACCACCGCTTCGCCTTCCAGCAGGCCGACGGCGTGCGCCCCTTCGACCTGGCCGTCAGCCAGATGTTCGGCTCCTCGCCCAAGACCTATATGGTGGACAAGACCGTGGAGCGCAAATATGACGTGGTGACCTACGACATCACCCGCCTGGACGAATACGTCAGCCAGGTGCTGCAGCTCGAAGCCGTGGCCTGCAAAGACTGGCTCACCAACAAGGTGGACCGCTGCGTGACGGGTCGTGTAGCCCGCCAGCAGTGCCAGGGCGAACTGCAGTTGCCCCTGAGCGACTGCGGAGCCGTAGCCCTCGACTACCGCGGCAAGAAAGGCATTGCCACCTCGCTGGGCCATGCCCCCCAGGCAGCCCTGGCCGACCCCGCCGCCGGCTCCGTGCTCAGCGTCAGCGAGGCGCTGACCAACCTCGTGTGGGCCCCGCTGGCCGAAGGCCTGGACAGCGTGTCGCTCTCCGCCAACTGGATGTGGCCCTGCCGCTCGCAAGAGGGCGAGGATGCCCGCCTCTATGCCGCCGTCGAGGCCCTGAGCAACTTCTGCTGCGACCTGCAGATCAATGTGCCCACCGGCAAGGACTCCCTCTCCATGACGCAGAAGTACCCCGATGGCAGCAAGGTCATCGCTCCGGGCACGGTCATCGTGTCGGCCGGAGGCGAGGTGAGCGACATCCGCAAGATCGTCTCCCCCGTCATGAAGAACGTCAAGAAGAGCCGCTTCTATCACATCGACTTCTCGTTCGACACCCTGCAGCTCGGCGGCTCGGCCTTCGCCCAGTCGCAAGGCAAGGTGGGTAGCGACGTGCCCACGGTGAAGAACCCCGAATACTTCCGCGACGCCTTCCTGGCCGTGCAGCAGCTGGTCAACGAAGGCCTCATCCTGGCCGGACACGACATCTCGGCCGGCGGTCTCATCACCACCCTGCTCGAGATGTGCTTTGCCAACGTAGAGGGCGGTATGGAGATCTGCCTCGACAAGCTGAAGGACACCGACATCGTGAAGGCCCTCTTCGCCGAAAACCCCGGTGTGGTCAACCAGCTGAGCGACCACGGCACCGCCCGCGACCCGCCGAGCCACCGCCCCCCCGGCCAGCCCC
>CAMGAL010000281.1 GCA_946007445.1 uncultured Mediterranea sp. | reverse complement strand
ATATTGCGGTTATACTCTTCCAGATTCAGCCGGTTCCCCTCGCTGTCGGTGACGTAGAGATTCCTGTCAATCACATCGAGCAGGGGCTTGTCGTATTCGTCAATCAGTACTACGGCCCGGCGGCCTGTGGCTTGGTGAGCAGCCCTCAGAACGGAGCAGAAGCGTTGCCCTAAAGTGAGGGCCTCCGATTTGCCGTACAGTTTCTCGCCCTGTGTGACAAAGCCCTCCAGCATCTGGTCGAGGACGTAGGGCTGGGTGAAGTTGTCGCTGCCAAACGAGAGGTGAAACACCGGATACTCGTGCCAATCCTTCTCCAGTGCCTCGATGGCCAAGCCCCGGAACAGCTCCTTATGACCCAAGAAGTAGTGCTTCAGGGTGGAGAGAAGGAGGCTCTTGCCGAACCGTCGCGGGTGGCTCAGGAAGTAGATTTTGCCATTCGTGGCGAGGTCGTACACCAAGGCAGACTTATCCACATAGACATAGCCTTCCTGACGTATTTGGTCAAAACTCTGCATTCCAATGGGGTACTTCATAATCTTTCCTTCCTTTGATTTGTCTACAAAGATAGTGATTCCTTGCGGATTGGCCACAGATTTCCCTTATTTATTGATGCGCAAGCCATATCTATGCCATAACATGGTTCAAGCGCGTGCGTGAGAGGACATCAGGCGCAGGCGGTCGGGCTCGGGCAGGCGCTCGATGGCATAGCGCAGCAGGGTGCGGGGCAAGGTGGCAGCCCGGGGAGCTAGCCAGGCCTGCAGACGGGCCTCATCGCGCTTGCCGGCCTCGCGCAGCATCCATCCCACAGCCTTCTGCAGCAGGTCGTGGAGGGGACGGGGCTTGCGGAGGAAGAGTTCGGCGATGGCATAGGTGTCGTCCAGCTCGCCGCGACGGATGAACTGCAGGGTGCTCACCATGCCGATGCGCTGCTCCCAGAGGGTCTGTCCGCGGTCGGCCAGCTGGTAGAGCAGCGAGCGGTCTTTGTCAATGAGCCACTCGCCCAGCAGCTTGTAGCAGCTCAGGTCCACCAGGTCCCAGTTGTTGATGCCGGCGGTGTGAGCCAGATAGAACTCCACGCAACGCTGCCTCAGGGCGGGCTCCCGACGGGCGTGGCTGAAGATTTCCACCAGGGTGAGCAGGGCGGCCAGCCGTACCTCGTGGTAGGGGCTGGCCAGACATTGCTCCAGTTCGTGGAAGTCGGTATGGGGCCAGCACTCCTTGACGATGCGTCGCGTGACAGGCACCTTGATGCCGAGGAAGCGGTCGCCCTCACCATACTCGCCGGGGGCGCACTTGAAGAAGCGCATCAGTCCGGCCACCTGACTCTCGTCGGCAGCAGCCAGCATACAGTGATGAAGTGTGTGGGTCATGGGCGTGCGTTATTTGGATGCCTCGGGCACATATTCCAGGATGTCGCCCGGCTGGCAGTTCAACTCCCGACAGATGGCCTCCAGCGTACTGAAGCGGATGGCCTTGGCCTTGCCGGTCTTGAGAATGGAGAGATTGGCCGGCGTGATGTCGATGCGCTCAGCCAGTTCGCCGAGCGAGATTTTTCGTCGGGCCATCATGATATCCAGGTTTACTACAATCATAGGTCAGGTCGGTTGGTTACGGGAATCAGATAGTCAGTTCCTGCTCTTCTTTCAGCTTCAGACCGATGGCAAACACCTCGGCCACAATCAGGGCGACAAGGCCCAGCAGCAGGTTGGAGAG
The DNA here is from genome assembly GCA_946007445.1 of uncultured Mediterranea sp. Classification (GTDB taxonomy): domain Bacteria; phylum Bacteroidota; class Bacteroidia; order Bacteroidales; family Bacteroidaceae; genus Bacteroides. The sequence continues at coordinate 1,749 of CAMGAL010000281.1, read as the reverse complement.
AGTGATGGCCTCGCGCAGGCTGAGCGAATAGCCCTGCATGGCAAAGACATCGTCGAGCCGATGGAAGAGCAGCCAGAGTTGCGCCCCCTGCAGGAGGAAGCCCAGCAGCAGGAGCGTGCCCACCTTGCGCAGGCGGTGGACATTGTTCCAAGAGAAAATCTCGGAGCGGTTGATGGCAATGACAAGGCGCAGGAAGTAGAGGGCGGCCTGCAGGAAGCATCCGATGGCCGCCAAGGCCATGAGCCCCCGGGCGATTTGCTCCCAAAGGCTCTCGGGGCACTCCATGCTGATGAGCATGTGCGAGAAGGTGGCGGGCACGTAGGAGTGGCTCTTGACGTTGTAGACCGAGTCGCTGAAGAGCGTCATATCGTCGGGCAGGACGGCCACATACTCCAGGTTCCTCATCACAGGACTGGGGTCGGCGCCGGCCTTGAGGCCGATGGTGAAGTAGTAGGCGGTCTCAATGGCTGAGAAGCCCATCAGCAGAAACACCAACAGGCAAAGGATGTTCATTCGGGTTTTCATGCAGAGCGATGGTTTAGGAGAGGTTTGAAGCAGGGGTAGTGAGACGCCGCAGCATCGTCAGGGAGAGCAGCAGCACACAGGCCGACAGCCCGATGAGCAGGACGTAGCCACCGGCGGGGAAGAGTTCGCTCAGGTGCTCCACGTCGGGGTAGGTGCGCATCAGGAAGACCGAGCAACTGTTGTTGACCACATGCACCAGGATGGAGGGCCAGAGGCTGCGCGTGCGCTGATAGAGCCAGCCGAGCAGCAGGCCCGAGCAGCAGGCAGCCACCACCTGAGCCGGATTGACGTGGACGCTGCCGACGCGCAGAGCCGACCGCCCGATGGCCGTGGCAGGACGGTAGTGGCTGAGCAGCGACTTCAGCACCGCTCCGCGGAAGAGCATCTCTTCGAGCACAGGACCCAGCAGGCAGATGCCCAGGATGCCCCAAGGCGAATAGGCCATCTCGTCGAAAGCCATCTCCATCCAGTCGGGCAGGAAGTCGAGCATCGACATGAGCCACTCGTCGAGGAGGATGAAGGAGATGCCGGCTAGGAGGGTCCAGAGGTAGGTCAGAGGGCGTCCCACTCGCCACAGGGCTTCATCGCCCGTCAGATAGCCTTTCTTATAAAGGTAGCCCATCATCAGCAGGATGCCGGCTATGAGCGAGGGTGGCAGAGCGTGTACATCGTGCGCATCGGCCAGGTGGGCATAGAGCAGCATCAGGGGCGATACAATCGCCACTCCCAGCAACTGCATCAGGAAATAGATCAGAATGAGTTTGATAGACGTTTTCATGTGCTTTCTGTTTTTTAGGAAGAGAAATACAAGTTTACTGATGCACCGCGGCCCCCATCAGGAGGGTCAGCAGGGCAGATACCGACAATACCAGGAGCGTAATGCTCATCAATGCTCTTTTCATAACGTTACCTTTCTTAAATATATGAGTTTCGATAATCATTTATCGTTTTTCGATATGCAAAGAAAGGGAGTATTTCTGATATATGCAAGAGAAACAGAAAAAAAATTATTGTTTTTCGATAAATTATTTCTGTTTTGCCTATTTCTTCAGTTCCGGATAGCTGATGCGTGTATGATAGATGGTCTTGAGCTTCTCCTTGAACACGGCCTTCACCGTCTCTATGTCCTGGAAGGTGATGGGGCACTGGCGGAAGTAGCCTTCGCTGACCTGCGAGTCGATAATCTTCTCCACCAACGCGCCGATGCTCTCCTCGGTATATTCG
>CAMGAL010000280.1 GCA_946007445.1 uncultured Mediterranea sp. | reverse complement strand
CGGCGTGCAAAGGGGCAACCCCTCTATCTCTTCATCCTAGGTAGCAACGACATCATCCCCATGCCCTGCGTGCCTCATCCCGTCAAGGAGGTGAGTGACAACGATATTGATACCGACCTGCTCTGGGCCTACCCCTATGGCAAGAGCATGGTTGATGAGCTGCAGAGTCTGAACATCTTTCACTACGACCAGCAGCTCATGGTAGGCCGTCTGCCCGTGGGCAACGATACGGACTGGAACCAATTCGTGGGTTATCTGCAACGTGCCTCGGACAACAGTTACGGCATCCCCTCTGGCTTGACCTATGGCCAGTGCGACCCCCATTGGAAGCGGGTCTCGTCGGCCGTAGCCAGCGGTGTGGCCACTACGCTCCGCAACCTGGGTGCGCTTCCCGCTGAGGGCTATTACCGCGGACTGATTCTCTCGCCGGCCTATACGGCTGAGAACTTGAATAAGGTCTTTGCCCCCGATGCCAATCTCTACTACTTCAACCTGCACGGCAGCAATGCCCCCGAGGCCGCTGGCTACTACGGTACCACCTTGGAGCAGCGTCCCAAGTGCTACACCGTGATGCACCCCCTCTTCATGCAGGCCTGTCAGGAGCCTAACGTGGTGGCCTGCGAAGCTTGCTACGGTGCACGTCACCGCGGCATGGACCGTGAGCACAGCACCTTGCTGGCTGCGCTCTATGCTGAGACCCTGCTCTTCGTAGGCTCTTCGCGCATCGCCTGGGGCGATGTGGATGCCGTTGACGGCTCTGCCCCCACGCCGATGTTGGCCGATACGCTGGTTGCAACCTTCATGAACGCCCTGCAAGCGGGCTATACCGCCGGATTGGCCCTTTTCCTGGCCAAGTCGGCCGTGATGCAACAAGATAGTCAGGGCCGTCCGCATACGGCTGCCACGTTGCTGGAGTTCAATCTCTTCGGTGACCCGTCGCTCTACCTCAACGTATGGGACGACGAGCAGAGCGACAAGGCAAATAGAGACAACGAATCGGCTGATGGCACAGAAACCTCGCGTCCCACAGCCGCACCTGCCGAGGCACTTACCCAGCCAGCCTCGCAGAGTTACGTCTGCCAGACCGAGGTTGTGGGAGGAGCGAACGCCACCACCGCCTCATCGCCCAGCGCCTCGCTGCTACAGCGTGTCCGTGCCCAGGTCAACGCCAACGTGATGCACATCCACGATCAGATGGCCCGTCACCTCTACAGTCGCTACGGCATACCGCCTCGCCCGGCCGATGCCATTTTCCGGGTGCGTTATGCCGATGGTACCGAAGAGCTTCGCTTTGACTATACCATAGAGACAGAAGGAGAAGTGAAACAGACACTTACCGTGTCCACCGACACGCAAGGAAGCATTCAACAGCTCATAGCAACCAAATAGAATAGAAACAAACTAATCCCAATAACTCGTAGCTCGTAGCTCGTAGCTTGTAGCTCGTCACTCGTAGCTTGTAGCTCGTAGCTCGTCACTTTTATCTCGTCACTTGTAGCTCTTAGCTCGTAACTGAATAACAATATGAAATGTCCAAAGTGTAACGCAGAGCTCCGCGAAGGTGCCAAGTTTTGCACCAAGTGTGGAGAAAAGATTGTTCAGCAATCAGAACAGAAGGCCGAGCAGCAGCCGGTCTGTGCAAAGTGCGGCACTCCGCTGAAGCCGGGAGCCAAGTTCTGCACAAAGTGTGGTACCAAAGTGGCCGCTGCAGCGCCTGCCCCAGTTCAGGAACCCAAGGCACCGCAGGCCGCTCAGGATATGCAGGCCGCAGCCGGTCGCATCTACTGGAACATACAGCCCGGATTGGTGGCCCGCGTCATCAGCGAGGCAGAGTTTGACACCTACCGCAAGGTGCAGGGTGTGATCATCCCCGAAGGCACCACCGCCTATATCCGCTGCAACGGACGAACCATCGCCTCCATCAGCGGAGGTACCTACGACTTCCAGGAAGAACATGCGGGCAATGTGTTGACTCATACCGCAGAGGCCGCTGGCAATGCCCTGAGTCGTGGATGGCAATTCATCACCTCCCTCTTCCGTCGCAAGAACCCCGAGCCTAAGGCTGAACCCACGGCCCAGGAACTCTACGACCAGCAGCAGAAGCTCATCCTGGAGAATGCTCGAAGGGGCGCTGCCTTCTCGGTCATCATCCTGCTCGATAAGGCTTTCCCCATCTTGATTGGTGCCAAGCAACCCAGTCTGGACGACTACGCTCTCTTTAAACCGATGAAGATTCAGACGGCGCACCTCGAACTGGAGGTGGGTGTCAACGCCTACTTCCGCATCACTCACCCCGAGCAGTTTATCCTCCACTACCTTACCGATAAGACGTTGCTCAACACGGCGGCCATTGTCGATGAGATAACCGATTCCGTGCGCGTCGTGCTTCAGGAGGCCCTCTATCAGACCGACCTGCCCGACGGACGTGTCAGCCCCGAACTGCACGCCCTGCTCAAGGAGCGCATCAACAACGTGGCCGAACAGGCCTTCTTCGGTCTCTCGGTGGTGCGCATTGTCGAAGTTTCAGCATCCAACGAAGACCTCAACCGCTTTACTACCCTGAGCCGTGAGCTCTACCTCTCGGAACAGGAACTTGACTACCTGCGTCGCACCAACGACTTCAAGAACCGACTGGCTGACGTCAACAATGCCCAACAGCTACACGAAGCCACCACCGACCTTGAACTGAGACGACAGCTCCATGCCATCAATCGCAACAGCCGTCAGGAAGATCTGCTCAACGAAGATGAACTGGCCAAGTTTGAGCTGCTGCTGCGCAACGAACGGATTCTGCGTGAAGCACGCTCCGATGAGGAGCGCGAAGCCGCTCTCCATGAGATTCGCAAGAGCGGACTGATTCGTGAAGAGGAGCTGCAGATGATGAAGGAGAACATCCAGGTCAATGCCTACAAGCGCGGTGTCGCCCTGGCCATGATGCAGCTCAAGGACAGTATAGAATTTGAACGTACCCGTCTGGAGGGAGAAAGCGAAAAGGCAGAACTCGTTGTCCGTAAGGAGCTGCAACTGCAGCAACTCAAGGATGAGTATGCCGACAGTCGTTTCGACCGCGAACTCGACCAGCAACGCCGTGTGGCGGATGCTCAGCTCGATGTGGAGCAACGCCGCCGCGACATGGACTATAACGATACCAAGCGGCTGCACGATTTGCAACGCGAAGACGATGATGCGCAGTTCCAGCAGTTCCTGGCCATGCAGAATGCCGAGGAACAGCAGCGTGAGAATCAGCGTCGCCACGAGGCTGAGATGCAGCGGCAGCAACTGCAGAACGCCCAGGAGATAGAACGGTTGAAGTGGGAGGGCGCACGCGACCTCTCCGACGAGAAGGTGTGGGCCATGCAGGGTGGCGAGGCCGCCGTGGCATACGCTCAGAGCAAGTACAGTGCCGAGAACGAACGGCGCACCCGCGAGCTGCTCGAAGCACAGCGCCGTGAGCAGGAGGCCCGTCTGGACCACGAG
>CAMGAL010000279.1 GCA_946007445.1 uncultured Mediterranea sp. | reverse complement strand
GGGTGGCGCTGGGCAACATCACCAACGCCGCCATCGATGTGGCCTTCCCCACCTCCACCGACGGCACATGGAACGATTACCTGCAGGGCGGCACCGCCACCGTGGCTGCCAAGGTCGCTGTGCCGGCCAACAGCTACCGAATCTTCACGAACTTCTGATTGTGTGAAACTGTGCTATCATGACACAGTAAGGGCGGACTTACATGTCCGCCCTGAATACCGTAGCTTGTGCATTCGGGCAGACACACAGGTCTGCCCCTGCAGTTTTAGTCATGAGTAACAGACACATCTCTTCGTGTCCATCATACATGTTTGGTTTGAGGGTTAAATATTCTTGCCAATTATCTGGGCATCCTCCTCTGTGATAAGCCCCCGCAAAAGCGCATCTCTCAAATCGGCCATGGTGTTGTACTCACGTCCTTTCCACACAAAACCACCTGTAGCCTTTTGCAACTGTTCATCGGTCAGCTTGACAGGCTTTGATTTCTTTGTTTCCATCATACATGTTTGGTTTAAGGGTTAATAATTAGTTGTTAGATTCTCTATCCACCTTCAGCAGGGCGCCGGTGGCGGTATCGAAAAGTACCTTGGTGGTACTGTTTTTGTTGAACAGAACGGGGGCCAGGTACTCCACCGTGCCAAACTGGGTGACGGGCATCTCCTCCTGATAGAGGGTCTTTCCGCCGAAGGTGAGCACGATGCGTGCCCGGCCGGGCAGGTTATAGGCCACGCCGTCCACCTTCTTCTTCGCCTCCTCCTCGGATGAAGTTTCGGGCAAGGTGGGTGTCTTGAGGTCGGTAATGGTCAGGTAGGCCGGTTCGCCGGCCAGGTCGTCGGCAGCCACAACGCCCAGCTTCCGGGAGAAGCGGAAGGCGACCTCGTCGGTCATCTCCTTGGGCGTGATGTGGAGTGTGAAGCTTTGGCTCTCCTTGCGGACTTTGCCGGCAAACATCTCGGTCATGGCCTGTTCCTGCAGGTTGAGCTGGTCCAGCATCAACTTCAGCTGGGCGCCGTCTTGGGGCATGTTGTCGGCCTCGCCACGGAGCAGGGCGTTGCGACTCTCGCGGATGGCGTAGATCTCCTTGGCCACCAGCTCGGCACGCTTGGCGGTGGAGGAGGCCATCAGTATCTCTTCCGTCAGGAACTGGCGGGGGTCGGTCTCCGGTGCGGAGGGCTCGGCTTCAGGCTCTTCGGTGGCAGGCTTCTCGCCACTGAAGGGAAGGTTGATGGAGCGCACAATGCCGTCGGAGGTCAGCTCCATGAGCGGAGCCACGCTCTTGTCCTTGAGCTTGACGAAGTAGACCTGCTCCTTGTCGGGCACCCCGACCACGCGGGTCTCCACCCGGTCGATGCTCCAACCGGTAGTAGGCTGGGCAGAAACGTCGGACAGGTGCAGATAGCGGTCGGCATACTTGCAGAACTCGCCGGGGGTATAGGTTTGCCGCGTGGCCCATACGCGGATGGCAATCTCGGTACGGGGCAGCAGGTAGGTCACGCCGTAGTCCTTGCCGCGCATGACGCCGGCGGTCACTTCGGTCTGGGCGGCGCAGTGGCAGGCCAGGCCACAGAGGGTCCACAGTAAGATTCCTTTCTTCATATCTGATACTATGTTTGTTCGGTTGGATGCCGTTTTGGCACAACAAAGTTACGCAACTTATTCCTTATCGTCGCCGAATATACATAATTTAAGATTTCAGGTTTTCCCGTTTGCATCGGGTTGCGTATCTTTGCGCCATCATTTTAGGGCTTGACTGGATTTGACAGCGGGCAGAAATGGTAGGTAAGCATACAGTGCTTCGTCGATTGGCACTTTAATCTCAGTCCTCAAAATTTTATCTGGCGAAACTAATTACGCTCTCGCTGCCTGATCGAAGCATAGTAGATGCGGGCTTAATTCCGGCACCAGGTGCTGGAACGAGACATCACTCGGAAGCTGTGGCTCCGAAGCCATCCGGTACAGTGGTGCAGCATAATCGGAGATAGCCGATGCTGGCCTCGCGGCAGCGGTGAAGCTTTAGAGGATAAGGTCGCAGTTGATGGCTTTGGTTCTGCTGCGGCACGAAAACTTAGGCAAAGATAAGTATGTAGAAAGCCTATGATTTCCTCGTTTGGACGAGGGTTCGATTCCCTCCAGGTCCACACGTGTTTCCCACAGATACACGGCGTGTGTTGCAAATAGGGGCGGATCTTCGGATCCGCCCCTTCTTAATAATATTATAGGTATGGTGGATACCCTTACTTCTTTTTCTTGAAGAGTCCCTTCATCTTCCCCACGGCATTCTTGGCTGCATCCTTCACTTTGTTGGTCGGATTCTTGCCGCTCACATCCGAAACTCCTGAGCCAGAATTTATACCCTGTCCGCTCACATCCGAAACTCCTTAGCCAGAATTTATACCCTGGTCGGCGGGGTAACCGGCCTTTTCGTTGAAGAATCTGATCAGGTGATTGTGATACTCAATATCGCCTCGACTGCTCCCGTGATCGTTCGTCTTGACGTCGAGGTCCTTGTAGATAGTGGGGCTGTTGTCCTTGTAGTGAATCTTGACAATCTTGCCTTTGGCATCGAGTTCGGCACTGACGCGCATCTGCTGGACGGGGTCAGACGGAGAGGCCTCCTGAATCTTGAGGGTGAAGGTGGCCTGATTGCCCGACACCTTGTAGTTCTGGACATTGAAACAGGTGTTGTCCTCATCGTCTAACCAGTAGAGCTTCTTGGTGCGGTCTATGACGTTCCAATGCGTATACTCTCCGTTTTGGAAGAAATAGAGCACCTCAATCTGGGCAGAGGCGGAGACGGCCATGATCAACATGAGCCATGTGAGTAATGATTTGGTTTTCATAAGTATGATTTTATTAAATGATAAATAATGTTTCAGCAATAGTCTGATGGTTGCAACGGTCAAAGGTAGGCATTTTGTTGTAAACGACCAACAATTGGTTTCTTTTTTTCTCTTTCCTTCCTGCAGATTGAACCTTTTGCGAACAAAGAAGAGTGAAGGAATCTTAAATTCTCTCTATCTGATGGTATTTCCCCTGTTTCTTGCTAACTTTGCCTGCTGGATGGGCGGACGGTAAGCGTCCGCTTTTTTTTAATCTGCATAACAATGAACAACGTATTGAGAATGAAGAAACTCTTTGGGCTGATCTGCCTGGCTTTGGTGTCGGTAGTGCTCCGTGCCCAATCTGCATCGGCAGAAAGATACCCCAAGCGGGAGATGCGTGCCGCTTGGATTCAGTGTGTCAACGGACAGTTCCGCGGTATGCCTACGCAGCGGATGCAGCAGACGCTCATCAGCCAGCTCAACTCCCTGCAGCAGGCGGGCATCAATGCCATCATCTTCCAGGTACGCCCCGAGGCGGATGCCCTCTATGCCTCGACCATCGAGCCGTGGAGCCGCTACCTGACGGGCGTGCAGGGCCAGGTACCTCAGCCCTACTGGGACCCCATGGCGGTCATGATTGTGGAGTGCCCCCGGCGGAACA
>CAMGAL010000278.1 GCA_946007445.1 uncultured Mediterranea sp. | reverse complement strand
CACGGCGGCTTCGCTGATGGGGGTCGTCTGGAGGCGGCCTGGCTCGTAGAAGGGCAGGGCAAGGAAGTGTACATGGTCGAGCGGGATGTTGTTGTAGGTGCAGGCGGTGCGGGCCTCGCCGCGACGTATCAGGCCTTTGATGGTGAGGATGTCGCGGGTGTCCAGATCGCCCTCTTTCTTGGCTTTGAGGTACTTGCGTATCTCGGCATACTTCTCGTTGATGACCTGGTCGCTGCTGTTGTTGAACAGCTGGTTGAATCCGTTGATGAAGTGGAGGAAGCGGATGACCTCTTCGTCGCCTACGGCAATGTTGCCGCTCGTCTCATAGGCCACATGTACGTCGTGCTTCTGCTCCACCAGTCGGCGGATGGTGCCGCCCATGGAGATGACATCATCGTCGGGGTGGGGAGAGAAGACGATGACCCGCTTGGGGTAGGGGTTGGCTCGCTCGGGACGGTAGGTGTCGTCGGCATTGGGCTTGCCGCCCGGCCAGCCGGTGATGGTGTGCTGCAGGTCGTTGAATATCTTGATGTTCACGTTATAGGCCGAGCCGTAGAGAGCGAGCAGTTCGCTCAGGCCGTTCTCGTTGTAGTCTTTGTTGGTGAGCTTCAGGATGGGTTTCCCCGTCAGTTGGCAGAGCCAAACGATGGCACTGCGTATCAGCTTGTCGTTCCACTCGCAGGAGGTCACCAACCAGGGGCGCTGGATGCGTGTGAGGTGGGCAGCTGCGGCCAGATCTACCACGATGTGGGCATTGTTGTGCATCTGCAGGTAGGAGGCCGGTATGGTGTCGGTCACGGGGCCTTCGACGCACTCCTTGATTTGCTGGGCCTTCTCCTCGCCCCAGGCCAGCAGATAGATTTTCTTGGCTCCCAGAATGGTCTGTATGCCCATGGTGATGGAGCTGATGGGGGTGTTGTCCAGCGAGCCGAACATCTTGGAGGCCTCCATACGCGAGGCGTTGTCCAGCAGGATGAGGCGGGTGGTGGAGTTCAGTCGCGAACCGGGCTCGTTGAAGCCGATGTTGCCCATACGGCCTATACCCAGCAGGGCGATGTCGATGCCTCCGTAGCTCTCGATGCGCTGCTCGTAGAGGCGGCAGAAGTCGTAGATGGCATCCTTCACGATGGAACCGTTGGGGGTGAACACATTCTGTGGATCGATGTCCACTTGGGCAATCAGCATCTCGCGCAACGAGTTGAGGTTGCTCGTCACGGCGTCGGGCGACAGGGGGTAGTACTCATAGAGGTTGAAGATGATGACGTTGCGGAAGCTCAGCCCCTCCTCTTGGTGCATACGCACCAGGTTGGCATAGACGTTGCGGGGCGACTGTCCACCGGCCAGGGCCAGCACGCAGAATCTTCCGGCCTTCTGCTTCTCGCGGATGCATTGGGCGATGTCCAGAGCCACTTGGCTGGCAGCCTCATCGGTAGACTCGTAGATGTCGGTGGGGATTTTCTCCAGACGGGTCAGAACTGACTTCTCAAACGCATTCTCCGGCCGGTAGTAGCGGGTGGAGACTCGGTTGAGCGTGATTTGAGAGCTAAGATTGGTTTTCATAAGGTGATTGTATTAGGATATAATTCTTTCTGCATACAAAAGTACGGGTTTTGGCAGACATTCTTTATATCCTAATACTTAAAATCTCTAAAAAGGTGTGGCTGATGATTAAATAGCGAAGTTCTCGGGATGCTTACCCTTGAAGTCCTTGAAGTAATCTTTGATTTCGGCCATGTCTTTCTCGATGTCTCCGCTGGGAGTGAGGGCTTTGGTTGCGTAGATGGTCTTCTTGGGGTAGTCGATGCCTATCAGTACGATGGGCACGCCGGCCCCTTGGGCAATGAAGTAGAACCCCTTCTTCCAGTGGGCATTGGCCTTGCGGGTGCCTTCGGGCGTGATGGCCAGGTGAAAGTGTTGGCTTTGGGCAAAGCGCCCGGCCATCTGCTCGACGAGCGAACTCTTCTTGCCGCGGTTCACGGGGATGCCACCTACGGCCTTGAACAGGATGCCCAGGGGGAAGAAGAACCACTCTTTCTTCATCATGAAGCTAGTCTTGCGCCCTATGGCGCCGGTGCACAGCGTGCGGATGAAGAGGTCCCAGGGGCGGGGGTGGGGGGCGGCCAGGGGGGTGGTGGGTGGGGGGGGGGGGGGGGTGGGGGTGGTGGGGGGGGGGGGGGGTGTGGGGGGGGGTGGGGGGGGGGGGGGTGTGGGGGGGTGGGGGGGGGGGGGGGGTTGGGGGGGTGTGTTGGGTGTTGGGGGGGTTGTTGTGGTGGTTGTTGGGGTTGTGGTGGGGGTTGTTTTTTGTTTGTTTGTTGTTGTTGTTGCTTGTGTTGGGGGGTTTGGGGGGGTTGTTGTGCTTGCCGATGAAGAGGTCCCAGTTGCTGGTGTGGGGTGCGGCACAGATGACGCACTTGTCGTAGTTGGGGATGGTGACTTGCGTCTTCCACCCCAACAACTTGTAGTAGATAAAGCTGTAGATGCGCTGCTTCATGCTCAGGCCGGCTTAGTTCAGCTTCTCGATTTCGTCCATGATGGCCTCTACGTCGGCATTGAAGCTGTCGCGCAGCTGCTTGTAGAATCCCTTCACGTTGCCCGGTTCGGTATGGCTGATGCGGCTGATGTACTCATCCTGCAGCTTCAGGATGCGGGTCAGCAGGGCATCGCACTGCTGCGGGTCGTTGCCTGCTACGTAGCACTTGTGTGCCAGACAGTCGGCAAAGAGTTCGCCGGTGATATAGTTGATGCTCTTCTTCAAAAGTCTTCTTTTTGCCATAGTTTTCTCTGTTTTTAAGTGAATAATACAAATTTCATTCGGTAAAGGTACGGCCTTTTTCCATAATTTCCTATCTTTGCAGGGAAAAATGTGGGCTCTGACCCCATGAAATACCGAATAACGCACATTTGTAACTACATAGATAGAATTTTCTGATATGGGAACCATCACTCCTGAAGTCATTGAGGCCGACCTGCGCTACCTGCAGCTGCTCTCGCGCAGTTTCCCGACCATTGCCGATGCCAGCACCGAAATCATCAATCTGGAGGCCATCCTCAACTTGCCCAAGGGCACCGAACATTTCTTGACCGACATACACGGTGAGTACGAGGCCTTCCAGCATGTATTGAAGAATGCCTCGGGAGCCGTGAAGCGCAAGGTGAACGAAATCTTCGGCCACACCCTGCGCGAGAGTGAGAAGAAGGAGCTCTGCACGCTCATCTACTATCCCGAGGAGAAGCTCCGCCTCATCAAGGAGCGGGAGACCGACCTCGATGACTGGTACCTCATCACCCTCAACCAGCTGGTCAAGGTGTGTCAGAACGTGTCGTCCAAGTACACCCGCTCCAAGGTGCGCAAGGCACTGCCCGAGGAGTTTTCCTACATCATCCAGGAGCTGCTGCACGAGTCGTCCATCGCCCCCAACAAGCATGCCTATATCAACGTCATCATCTGCACCCTCATCTCCACGAAGCGGGCCGCCGCCGGCCTCCT
>CAMGAL010000277.1 GCA_946007445.1 uncultured Mediterranea sp. | reverse complement strand
GTAATGATGTTGGTCGTGGGGCGCGGCGTGGCAATAATCATGTGGATGCCCACAGCACGAGCCAGCTGGGCAATGCGGGCAATGGGCAGCTCCACATCCTTGCCTGCCGTCATGATGAGGTCGCCGAACTCGTCGATGACCACCACGATGTAGGGCATGTACTTGTGTCCCTTCTCGGGATTGAGTCTGCGGGCCACGAACTTCTCGTTATACTCCTTCACGTTGCGCGTGCCGGCGGCCTTCAGCAGGTCGTAGCGGGTGTCCATCTCCACACAGATGGACTGCAGAGTCTGCACCACTTTGGTGACATCCGTAATGACGGGCTCGGCCTCATCGGGCAGCTTAGCCAGGAAGTGATTCTCAATGACAGAGTAGATGCTGAACTCCACCTTCTTGGGGTCCACCAGCACAAACTTCAGCTCTGCCGGATGCTTCTTGTAGAGCAGCGAGGTGATAATGGCGTTCAGGCCGACCGACTTACCTTGACCGGTGGCACCGGCCACCAGGATGTGGGGCATCTTGGCCAGGTCCACCATAAACACCTCGTTGGTGATGGTCTTGCCCAAGGCAATGGGCAGCTCGTAGGTGGACTCCTGGAACTTCTTGCAGCCGATGATGCTCTGGCCGGAGACAATCTGAGGCACGGCATTGGGCACCTCGATGCCGATGGTTCCCTTGCCGGGGATGGGGGCAATGATACGCACACCCAGCGCCTTGAGGCAGAGTGCGATGTCATCCTCCAGACCACGTATCTTGGAGATGCGCACGCCCTGTTCGGGGGTAATCTCGTAGAGCGTCACCGTAGGACCTACTGTGGCCTTGATGGAACTGATTTCGATGCCGAAGCTGCGCAGCGTGCTGACAATCTTCTCCTTGTTGGCATTCTGTTCGTCCATGTCGATGGTGGGAGCGTCGTTGTCATAGTGCTTCATCAGGTCCAGCGTGGGGAAATGGTAGTTCTCCAAAGCCTTGCGCTGATAATCGGGTTCCAGGTTCTGTCCGCCCAGTTCCTCTTCCTCCGTAGTGGCCACCTCAAAGAGCGGCTCCTTCTCCTCCTCGGCAAAGGCGGGTTCCAGCTCCTGGGCCGGTGTAGCCACCTCTACGGTCATGGTCACTTCATCGCTGTGCGGCATCGGGGGCATCTCTGCCCCCGTCCGAGGGTCCAGTTCGAGGGTAATCTCTGCAGTGGGCTCCTCAGCCGGCGCGTCGGTCGGCACCTCTTCGGTGGGCTGTTCGGGAGCCTCCTCCGAAGCAGGCTCGGCAGCAGGTTCCGCCGGACGGCCACCACGAGGCGTCCACGAGTCGGTGAACTCTTCCGGCACCCCACCCTGCGCTGCTTCGGGCTTCGCCTTGCGCGGACGACGCAGGAAGCTCAAGGTGAAGATGCGGCGCAGGTAGTCGATGGTGCGGGCACTGAGGTAGATGAAGAAGCAGAGGGCGGTGAAGAGCAAGAGCATCCACACGCCGGAGGCTCCTATCTGCGAGGCCAGCCACCGGCTCACGTTGTAGCCATGCAGGCCACCCCAGTAGCAGAAGGTGTGCTCATACTGATGGACGAAGGCAAAGCCCAAGAAGAGCGAAAACCACACCAACAGTAGCGAGCAGCTGAAGAACCAACGCCACAGGCGAATACGGCGCACCCGCATCAGCTTGACACCGGACACCAGCAAGAAGAGGGGGATGAAGACCGAGGCCCATCCGAAGCAGTCGTTGATGAAGAAGTTCGACACCTGCGCTCCGCGACTGCCGGCGGCATTCCTTACGCCGTTGTTCACGGCACCAAGGTCGGCGCCGTTGACTGCATCAATGACACTCTGGTCGGCAGCGCCGGTCACGATGAACGACACAAAGGCCAGCAGCAGGAAGGCGGCGAAGAGCACCAGTGTCAGTCCGAGCACAAAGTGCAGCGATTCGCTCTTGAAGAAGGTGACTACCTTGTTCGGACGGGAAGGCAACGGCTTGGCCTCATTGGGCTTGGCTTCATTGCTATTTTTTTTCTTTACCATAAAAGGAAATTCTAATCTAATTCAACATCGGTATTGTGGCGCAAAAATACGAAAAAAAAGGAGTACATCCACCCCGGCTTCAGAAAAATATCTTCTCAACCCTCGTCGGCCGGCAGGGTGCCTATCTCGCGCAGCACGGCCACAGCCTCCTCCACACGAGGCACATCCTTGATGAGCATGGAGCGCCGGCCGTTCTGCTCGCGCAGGTCGCAACGGCGGGTGTACTTCATCATGTAGGCTATCATCTGTCCGAAGGCACGGCTCTGGTAGTAGGGGCTCTCCGGGTTGGAGACAAAGAAGAGGGTCATACGGCCACCCTTGAGGAACACCTTCTCCACCCCTAACCGGGCAGCCAGCCGGCGCAGGGGCACAATGCGCAGCAACTCCTCCGTCTCGGGCGGCACAGGTCCGAAGCGGTCTTCCAGGCGCGAGCGGAAAGCCTCCACCTCCTTGTCCAGCGTCAGACCGTCCAGTTCGCGATAGAGCAACATGCGCTCGCTGCTGCCCGTCACATAGGTGGCCGGCAGCAGCAGCTCCAGGTCGCTCTCCACCTGACACTCGTCCACGAACTGCTCGCCGCTGATGCGTCCCGAGCCGTCGGCTTTCTGCGCCTCCTTGGCGGCATAAAGTTCGGCAAACTCGTCGTTCTTCAGTTCGCGCACGGCCTCGGTCAGAATCTTTTGGTAGGTCTCATAACCCAGGTCGGCAATGAAGCCGCTCTGCTCGGCCCCCAGCATGTTGCCGGCACCTCGGATATCGAGGTCCTGCATGGCGATGTGGATGCCACTGCCCAGGTCGCTGAAGTTCTCGATGGCCTGCAGGCGCCGACGGGCCTCGGGGGTGAGCGATGAGAGAGGGGGAGCCAGCAAGTAGCAGAAGGCCTTCTTGTTGCTGCGCCCCACGCGGCCACGCATCTGGTGGAGGTCGCTCAGGCCGAAGTTCTGCGCCTGGTTGATGATGATGGTGTTGGCGTTGGGGATGTCGATGCCGCTCTCCACGATGGTGGTGGCTATCAGCACGTCGTAGTCGTAGTTCACGAAGTCGAGGATGATCTTCTCCAACTCGGCCGGCTCCATCTGTCCGTGGCCGATGCAGACACGGCAGTCGGGGATGTGACGCTGGATGAGCGCCTTCAGCTCAGGCAAGTTGGAGATGCGGTTGTTCACGAATAACACCTGGCCGTTGCGGCTCATCTCGAAGTTGATGGCATCCACGATGACCTCCTCGTTGAAGGTGTGTACCTCTGTCTGGATGGGGTATCGGTTGGGGGGCGGCGTCTGGATGACACTCAGGTCGCGCGCACCCATCAGCGAGAACTGCAGGGTGCGCGGTATGGGGGTAGCCGTCATGGTGAGTGTGTCCACATTCACCTTGAGCTGGCGCAACTTCTCCTTCACACTGACGCCGAACTTCTGCTCCTCGTCGATAATGAGCAGGCCCAGGTCCTTGAACTTCACATCCTTGCCCAGAATGCGATGGGTGCCTATCA
>CAMGAL010000276.1 GCA_946007445.1 uncultured Mediterranea sp. | reverse complement strand
CAGTCAATGCCGTAGGCAGTTTTGATGCCGGCTATAAGTTCAAGCGGAATAGCTCAGACACGGTTGGCGTGTTCTTCCCTGCTGCGGGTCTCCGCCGCAGGAGTGATGGGACTTTGAACGATGTCGGGTCGAGCGGTTACGTGTGGCTGTCTTGCGCCAATTCTCAGGATAACGCAGGCTACCTCTACTTCTACTCAGGCGGCGTCTATCCGCAGAGCAGCAGCAGCCGGGCCTTCGGGTTCGCCGTGCGTCCCTCCCGAGAATAACACCTTGTGAACTTTATGCGGCCCGCGCCATTTTGGGCGCGGGCCATCCATCAACCGTTAAAGCAAAGACATGAGCAATAAACATCATTCGGTTCAGTTTAACCGATGCCACATCGACAATCTTCATGTGCAAGGGAGGTCCATCCATTCCGGAGAATCACTGCTCCGCAGGCGGATCAAGGATTTCCAGGTAGCTATGAGAACTCCGATGGAGTGCATGAAATTTGTGTACGAACTAAAAGATATTGTTGAAAATGGCTGAACATTTCAAGTTACCGGTATATAAGGCCGCCATCGACCTGGAGAAGCAGTTTGTGTTGAGCACGCAGAAGACTCCGCGCCGCATTAAGTATACCATGGTAGATTCTATCTATAAGTCTATCCTGCAGATACCCATCTACATTGCATTCGCCAACGACTACGGAGCTGAGCGCGTGCAGTGGGTGGATAAAGCCGTGCGGACCATGCAGGACGTGAAGATTCATCTGCGCGTCATGCTGGATGTGCGGGCCATCAACGAACACCAGTACTCCGTCATCATAGAGAAGCAGGAGAATCTGTCTCGTCAGCTGAACGGATGGCAGAAGTCGCTGGTGAAGCGAGAAAAGGATTAGGCTATACAAGGTGTACCAATTTCCAGAACGCCTCCGGCAATACCATCCGCGCAGGCGGAGCGAATTTGGTTGATTCAAATTCCGGATTCAAAGAAAAGCATCAAGGAAAACTATCCCTGGTGTCAGCCAGACGAGGAATCCAAACACCTCTATTCTGCCCGACGTTCTGCGCCTCGTGCGCACCATGTGGGCCGATTCTGTGGAAGCCGGTAAGGGCTTGTTGGCGTGTTCTTCCCTGCTGCGGGTCTCCGCCACAGGAATGATGGGACTTTGAACAATGTCGGGTCGAACGGTTACGTGTGGCTGTCTTGCGCCAATTCTCAGAATAACGCAGGCAACCTCAACTTCAACTCAGGCAACGTCAATCCGCAGAACAACAACAACCGGGCCAACGGGTTCGCCGTGCGTCCCTCCCAAGCATCAGCCGGTGCACATTTTTTGTTGAACATAAGAGAACAATATATATACATGGAACTAACAAGAAGCGAACTGGACAGACTGCTCACCTTGGCGTATCTCGACGCGCGACGAAACGAGCGCAACAAGTACGACCAGCTGAAGTTTGAGCTTCACCTGGAGGACAATCTTCGCACGCTGCGCGAGGAGCTGTATCTGCGCAGATGGAAGCCTATGTCCTCGATGTGCTTTGTGGTGAATCGCCACAGAGAGGTGTTCGCTCCGCAGTTCCGCGACCGAATCGTGAGCCACCTGCTGTTCAATATGTTCTATCCGCTCTTCGACCCGCTCTTCATCTACGACAGCTATTCGTGTCGCGTAGGCAAAGGAACGCTATTCGGCATACAGCGCGTAGAGCATTTCCTGCGTAGCGCTACGAACAACTTCACGCAGACAGCCTACGTGCTTTGTCTGGACATCAAGGGCTACTTCATGCACATCAATCACGACATACTCGTAGACATTGTGCTGGGAGAGATGGACCGCCACCGCAAGCATTGGAGTAATCTGATAGACTACGGGTTTGTAGAGTACCTCGTGCGCACCTTGGTATGCCGAACACCTGCGTCAGACTGCATTAAGATTGGCCATCCGAGCGACTGGGATGTATTGCCTGACTACAAGAAGATGGAGCACGCCGAACCGGGCAGGGGAATCATCATTGGCGACGTGATGAGTCAACTGTTTTCCAACATCTACCTGAACCCGCTTGATCAGTATGCGAAGCGCACACTCTGTGCTCCCTATTATGGACGTTATGTAGATGATGTAAGGGATGTACATACATCGAAGGAGGTTCTAATGGAACACGCAGAGAATATAGGTCGCTTCTTAGCAAGCAGGCTGAGTTTGAGCCTGAATGACTCAAAGACGCGCATACTCCGTGCGGACAGTCGAATAGATTTTCTCGGTGCGCATATTTCCAGGTTCAACCGCTATGCCAAGCCGGAAACATTCGCCAAGTACGTCGGTTCGCAGACGGGATTAGACGTACCATTTGATACGATGCAAAGTTACAGTGGCTATATGAGCCACTTCCAGCATAGAGAACAAGACATCTTATTGTATCATCTGCTAAAATTAAAATTGTATGAGAAGACAAACTTTGACATGGGGTTGGAACCCGCCCCACTACGAGAACTTGGGTGACGGACAGCTTCGCCTGTTCTATCACAGTGAGAAGCGCACGCGAACCGTGCTGCGTACCGACGAGGAGAGCGGCGAGGAGACCGAGCAAGAGGTAACGGAGTATCTGTGTGACGTGATTGAGGACAGCTACCCCGAGCTGATGTCCGCCCTGCGCCGAAGAGATTCGGAAACCTTGGAGTTCGCCAAGAATCTGCGCATCGCGCAGCTGATGGCCTACGACGGAAGCAACCACATCAACTCATTCTTAATCGGAGATGTGGATATGTGGCTCGACAAAGACACTCGCTCCGGCCTGAAGCTGCGCTTCGAGGCAGAACTGGCTTCGGGCAAGGAGAGAACCGTGCTGTGGAAAGACGGCGTAGACTTTCCGCTGGTCATTTCGGACGCATTGTCCATGCTTAACGCCATCGAGCTCTATGCTTCCGGATGCTACGACCAGACACAGAAGCACCTGTCTGCCATCCGTTCATTGTCCGACTACGACGCGGTGATGGAGTACGACTACACCGCCGGCTATCCCGATAAACTCTCGTTTGAATGAACTAAAAAAAACTATCATGCAACTCGATATCATAATCAGCGTCCTCGGGTCCGTAGGCGGACTGGAGGCCATCAAGTGGGGCATACAGGCGTGGGTCAACCGCAAGAACAACCGCCGCATCGACGATGCCCACGCCGACCAAGAAGAATTCAACGTGCTGAAGGACCAGATCAAGTTCCTCCAGGAGGACAACATGGCCAAGGAACAGCGCTTCGCCGAACAAACCGAACGCCTGCGCAAGACGCAGGACGATCTATTCAGTTCGCGCGAGGAGCTGGCCAAGACCAACCTGGAGCTGGCCCTGAAGCGGTGCGAACGCAAGAAGTGCGCCGACCGGCAGCCGCAGAACGGGTATTGATTTTCGCTACAAGCTACCAGCTAACTAATAACTCAAAAACTCAAAATGGGAAAGTATTTCACTATCGCCGAATTCGTGGCCAGCCAAGAGGCCGACCGCCGAGCCATCAACAACCGCCTGCCCCGCGA
>CAMGAL010000275.1 GCA_946007445.1 uncultured Mediterranea sp. | reverse complement strand
TGGCTAGCCGTGTGAGGCGGCGGAGGCGGATGTGTTGGGCGGGATAAGAGGGGAGCGGAAGGGAGGCTCCTGAGGTTCGGGGCCTCGCTGGGAGCGGTCGGCACCTCTCTTCTGCCCCTTTTGCTCCCACTCCGCATGCTGCCTCCGATACTCCTCCATCTCTTTTACCCACTCGCTTTCTATCTCTTGCTGCACGCCTCGAATCAGCAGCACACAGAAGACTATCTCACCCTTTCCGCTAGCTGTCGAGCCCCAAATGATGATGTACAGAGGTGGGAATATAGTCTTTCCGTGATAGATGGTGTAGTAGTTGGGGATGACACCACTGATGACTACCAGTGAGCCCTGCACCATCTTGTCCTTCGCTTCGGGAGTGCGCATGGGCTCCATGACTTCTCGCAGCAAGTGGGGCCAATCCTCGAAAGGAACCTGGTCTGAGAAGGTAGGCAGCGGCTGCGGCTCACTCTGGGGCTCGAAGGAGTTTTTTGCAGTTTTTGCAATTTGCGCACGTGCATCCGTTGATATGAAATTACAATCATTATTGATATTCAATGAGTTATCTTTTTCATACATTTCCGGATAAGCCTGCAAATTTGCAAAATCTGCAAAATACGCTTCGTCTACTTCATGGGGCGACATCTCGGGAGGAAGCTCTCCGGACATCTTTTCGAGGGCCAATGCCCGAAGGTCAAAGCCGGCCTTCTGGGCCATGTAGAAAAAGGTGCTCACGCTCACGCCTTCCCTTTTTCCTTGCAAGCAGTAGGTGTACTGCTTGTCGCACTCGGTAGGATTGTACTCCTCGTTCAGACTGCTCAGTTGATGGAAGAGGTCGCGACCCGCCCCGCCCAAGCCGGCCCTACGCGCGCAGCCCACCCACCCCCAGTGGTCATACCCCTGGGTGATGTCGATGCGATGCTCCATGAGCCACCGGACCACATAGCGGATGTCGGCATCCAAATCCGTCCGTTGGATAATCACTGCGCTGGGCTTGCTGTCCGAACGCTGTTTGCTCGCTGCTGAGGAGTCGGCCCACTGCTTCGGGTCGAACTCCTCCAAATGTTTTTTTGTACTCATAATTAAGGTTTGGTTTGAGAATTAGATAAAAGAATAGGATTCACATATACCTCCGGGTCGTGAGGCAGGTAGCAAGCGCGACTGATGTTCACGCCCGAAGAGTCAGCCGTCAGTCCGTAGGTCTGCTTCAGGTAGTTGCTTATGGCCCTGTACCAGGTGCGAAAGTCGCATCGGGCCAGGTCGATGTGCGTCACCCACTTCACCCCGTCGCCCGAGGGGGAGGTGAAGAGCAGCTCCGTCTCAAAGTAGGGGTCGGCCAGCAAGATAGACTTCGTGTGGCATAGCTGGTCCATATCGCCCAGGTGGTCGAAGTCTAGACACACCAACCCCGATGCAGCCAGCAGGCCGCTGTCTTCGCAGCGGCTGAACACTCCGCCAAAGGTGACGTAGTCCAACAGCCGGTTCTTCACGCTGCGGGCGTGTTGCGGCGTTTCGGCCTGTCGCACCTGCTCGGTGGCCTCTTTGGCTTGCAGGCTGACAATGTAGGTTCCTGCCTCACGCAGGCCCATGGTTCTACTTGGCACCTTGTTGGTTATCGGTGCCCGGAAGAAGGAGAAGCGAGCTTCGTCCGGCTTCCAATTTTTGTTTGCATAAATATTCTCCATTATAATGGAATTTAAAATTATGTTCTCTGCACGAGGCAAGGATATAGAGAACAATTTCGTCCCTGCCTTGCGGAGCCGTGCTCGGTTTTTGACCACTACCAGACTTGCCCATAGAAAAGCCTTGCAGCAGAAACCCCGCGTTAGAAAATTCTGTTGCAAAGCTATATGTATGGGTTCAAAAAGTAAAGGACACATTTGCAGTGAACTTTTCATTGCAAATAAACAGTTGAAAATCAATACTGAAGGAAAAACCGCCTATTCTGTCCCATTTTTGATGTCCCTTTCAGAGACGAAGCGCCATCCGTGGAGTAAAGTGGTGGGGAAAGCTTGCCTATCCGCCCTAAATGGGCAGGAAACAGTTAATAAAATTAAGGACTGTTAAAAAATTGCTCCTAATAACCGCAGGACAACCAGAAACCAAAAAGTACAAAATATTGCCCATTTTTTAACAGTTTTTTCATGTTAAGTGTATCCTTCTCAGTTTCAAGCCCGGATTTTCTTGTTTTCACGAAAAAAACTCTATTTTTGCAGAAGAATAAACATCATCTATTTTAGAAGAAACAGACAGTACAGAATTGAATGACATATCGGTAATTTGAAGCATAGCTATTATTTCGCGTTTAGCAAAGATGCCTAGGAAACAACTTTGACCCGTAAGGAATAAACACACAGAAATAATCAAGCTGAGGTGAGGATTCTGCCCAGAAAGAGGTGGAGTTCTCCGTTGTAGGATTTTAATATGTTGGCTTCATATCCCTCCAGGGGTATGAGTCCGTGTTCTTATCTACGACGGAGGTTCCATTTTCCTAGGCACGCCTCCAAGCTAAACGCATAAGAAAGGTTCATACCCTTTTCTTATGCCTTAGCGAGATTGATAGCACTTCATGGTCGTAAACCAATAAAAGCTATCAATCATGGCAAGAAATACAAAACTCGGAAAGGCTAAAAAAGCCAAGAAAGATGAGTTCTACACTCAACTGACAGATATTGAAAAGGAACTGCGCCACTACAAGGAGCACTTTCGCGGAAAGACTGTACTCTGCAATTGCGACGATCCACGCATCTCCAATTTCTTTCGATACTTTGCCACCAACTTTGAGCATCTCGGGCTGAAGCGTCTCATCACCACCTGCTATAAAAGCCAGGATATAGAGATCTTCTCGAAGGAAGAGTCTGATAAGGCTGTCTATCTGATTTATGATGGAGACAAGAATGGCAACCGGGTGGTGGATTTGGAAGAAATCAACGTCCAGCCTTTGAAAGGAGATGGCGATTTCCGCTCGGCAGAGTGTGTGGAGTTGTTGAAACAAGCAGATATAGTAGTGACCAATCCTCCTTTCTCTTTGTTTCGGGAATACATCGCCCAACTTATCAAGTATGAAAAGAAGTTTCTGGTTATCGGGCATCAGAATGCAATCAAGTATCTCGAAATCTTTCCATTACTGAGAGACAATAAAATGTGGCTGGGATATGGATTCGCAGGAGGTGCAGCTTTCTTTCATAGTGCATACGAGGATATAGCTACAGCTTCTTCCCATAAAGAGGGCATGATTCGCGTGTCTGGTGTTCATTGGTTCACCAATTTGGAGCTCGACAAAGATCATGAGCCAATGATATTATACAAGAAATACTATTCCGAGGAATATCCTACTTACGCCAATTATGATGCCATTGATGTGACAGAAACAGCAAAAATCCCACTAGACTATATGGGGGAAATGGGAGTTCCCATTTCGTTTATGGAAAAGTATTGCCCCGAACAATTTGAGATACTTGGTAGTACTTGCGATACCGGAAGGATGAAAAGATAAGGCTAAATAAAGATTGGAACTCAAGCCAT
>CAMGAL010000274.1 GCA_946007445.1 uncultured Mediterranea sp. | reverse complement strand
CCCCCCCCCCCCCCCCCCCCCACCCGCCCACCCAGTTCTATCACCACCACCCCCCCGCATACGAGATGTTGAAGAAGGGGTGCGAAGTGGCCCGCGAAACGGCTGCCCAGACCCTGAGCGAGGTGCGCCGCGCCATGAAGATCAACTACTTCGACGACGCCGAGCTGGTGGCCGAGCAGGCACGCCGCTTCCGTGGAGAATAACCCCCTAAAAACGTGATACGTATGAAAAAACAAATTGCATGGCTCTTCCTGGCCGGCTGCCTCTGCCTGCCGACCGTAGCGGGAGCACAAGAGACGAGAGACGACAGCCGCTATCTGGCCGGTGCCGTACCCGAGGTGGAGGGCAAGGTGGTATTCACCCGCCAGTTCAGCATCCCCGGCATGAGCGGAGAAGAGGTGTACCAGCGTGCCGAGACTTGGCTGGATGCCCGTCTCAAGAAGAACGCGAACAACAGCCGCATCACCTACACCAAGCCCGAGGAGGGACTCATCGTGGGCATGGGCGACGACTGGATTGTGTTCAGCTCCACCGCCTTGGCCCTCGACCGCACACGCATCCTCTACCAGGTGACCGTGCACACGGCGGCCGAGAAGTGCGACCTGGAGATAAGCCGCATCCGCTACCTCTATCGGGAGGGCAAGGAGAAGTATGAGGCCGAAGAGTGGGTGGTGGACAAGTATGCCCTCAACAAGACCCAGACCAAGCTGGTGCGCGGACTGGCCAAGTGGCGCCGAAAGACCGTAGACTTCATGGACGACTATGCCAACGACCTAGCCGAGGCCTTCAGCAAGGTGACGGTGGCCGAGGAGCCTCAGCAGGCTGCCCCCGCACGGATGCCTCAAACCAACGAGCCCATCGTCGTGCAGCCCAAGCAGACCGTCAACCCAGTGGCCGTACAGCAGGTGGTGCCGGTGGCACAGCCCGTGGCCGAAGCGCCCCGTCAGGCTGCAGCCCCCGCATCCGCCCTGCGTGAGGTGAAACCCGACGAGCTGCCTGCCGATGCCATACAGAGCAACCGGGGACGGTTGGTCATCACCATCGGCACAGACCCCTTCGACTGCACCAACCTGACAGCCGGCGCCGGTGGTTCGCTGGGCCGTGTGGGTGGCCAGCCCGTGGTGTTCACCATCCTCACCCCCGACCAGAACTATCAGGCCCTAGAGCAGGCGCAGAGCTACACTGTGCGCTTCTTCCCCAACGGTGCCAAGGAACCTTCCGTCATCCTGCAGTGCGAGAAAGCCACCGCTCCGGCAACCGTCGAAGGTATGCCCCGCACCTATGTAGGGCGCATCGTCAAAGCTGAAGTGCAATGAGTATCGAGGATGCCATCTTAGGCGGTATCGTCTTCAAAGGGAAGAAGGAACGCCCCACCGACGAAAAGAAGGTGAAGACCAAAGCCAAGAAGAAGTCTTACATCACCGGCGCCCACAACTCGGGTGCCGCCAAGATGAAGGCGGAGATTCGCCGCAAACGGGCGAATAGGCATAAATAGAAGGAGTTAAAGGAGATAAAGGAGTTAAGGAATTAGAGGAGTTAGGAGTTAAGGAGTTATCGGCCCTAACGGGCCTCAGGAGTTAAAGCCGATACTCCTTCTATTTCCTATTTCTATTGACTGAGCCCGCCTGGGCGGGCGATAACTCCTAACGGAGCGAAGCGAAGTGATAACTCCTCTAACTCCATAACTCCTCAAACTCCTTAACTCCTTTAACTACTCAAAAAACAGAATCCATGAAATTCAAACTGACCGTATCCGAAGAGCTGAAGCGACACTGCCCCGACTATCACGGGGCCGCCATCCATGCCGCCGTGCAGAATAGTGCCCACAGCGAGGGGCTCTGGGAGGAGATAGCCGCCTTCACCCGCGAACTGCAGGCCACCGACACCCCCGACAGCATCAAACTGCAACCGGCCATTGCCGCCACCCGCGCCGCCTACCGCAGCCTAGGCAAAGACCCCAGCCGCTACCGTCCCTCAGCCGAAGCCCTGCGCCGCCGCTTGCTGCGTGGTCTGGACCTCTATCGCATTGATACGCTGGTGGACCTCATCAACCTGGTATCGCTGCGCACAGGCTACTCCATCGGTGGATTTGATGCCGACAAGATTGTGGGCGAGGAGCTGGAACTGGGCGTAGGACGTGCCGACGAACCGTTCGAAGGCATTGGACGCGGCCCGCTCAACATCGAGGGACTGCCTGTTTACCGCGACCGCCAAGGGGGAATCGGCACCCCGACCAGCGACCACGAGCGCACCAAGATGGGATTGGAGACCACCCATATACTGGCTATCATCAACGGATATAGCGGAGCGGAGGGACTGGAAGAGGCTGCCCGATGGACAGCCGACTTGCTGCGCCGCTATGCCTCGGCTACGGATGTGGACATTGTGCTGTATGAGTAAGCGAAGAGCCATCTGCCTGACCGGCCTGTTGCTCGTCCTCCTGCTGCCCGTCGGGCTATGGAGCCAGCAGCGGAGCAACCCCTTCACAGCGCACGAACGCGAGCACATCCAGGTGAAGACACCGGGCCTGTGGGACAAGAAGGGACACCACATATTCCACATGGATAGCGTGAGCCGCCACGAGTGGTGCTTCCCCCTACCGGGTGCCAAAGTACTGTCGCCCTACGGCCATCGCAACGGGACCACCCACAGCGGTGTGGACATCAAGACGCGGGCCGGCGACACGATACGCGCCGCCTTCCGAGGCATCGTCCGTCTGGCTCGCCCCTACGGAGCCTATGGCAACGTCATCGTGGTGCGCCATCCGGGCGGACTAGAGACCATCTACAGTCACAACAGCCGCAACTTGGTGGCGAGTGGCGATAGTGTGGTGGCGGGACAGCCCATCGGCTTGGTGGGACGCACGGGCCGGGCTACTACCGAGCACCTGCACTTCGAGCCGCGCATCGACGGCGAGCACTTCAATCCCAGCCTCATCTTCCACCTGGAGCAGGGCGTGCTGCGTGGCGAGTGCCTGCGCTGCACGCGGAAGAAAAGTCATGTGACGGTGAAGGTCTACCCATAATAAAACCCCTACACGAACCGGGCCAACAAGTCCTTGCGGTGCTTCTTGGAGATAACCAGGTCGGTCTGCCGGTCGAAGGGCGGATAGAGCTGGCAGACGTTGTCGCGAATCAGCATCAGGTAGTCGGTGTTGATGATGATGGACTGGTGTATCTGCACGAAGCGGGAGGAGAATTGCAGCAACTGGTCGGCGGTGAGTCCGCGCCGCAAGGGCAAGAGCGGCTGGTCAACCAACACCAGGTACCACTGCTTGCGCTCGGAGATGTAGCGCGCCAGACCCACCTCGGAGGGACGCACCACGCGCATGTCGCCCGTGGGAGTGACCACCATGAAGGGCTGTTCGCCCGCAGTCTGAGTGCCGAACGATGCCAGACGAGGGGGTTCCTGACGGACCGTCTGCAGGAAGCGGGCCAGTATCGTGGCCAGCTCGACGGGGGGGAAGGGATTGAGCAGGTTGTCGAAAGCCGAGAGGCCGAGGGCCTCGTCCCTAGAAGCGTC
>CAMGAL010000273.1 GCA_946007445.1 uncultured Mediterranea sp. | reverse complement strand
AGCGCGGAGGGGCTGCCGGGCGGCAGGGCGGCGACGTCGAGCCCGCGGGCAGCCACGGCGGTGGCCACGAGAAGCTGCAGGTTGCGGAGTCGGAACTTTTGCATCACCGTGTCGCGCTGTGCCTGCGAGAGTTCGCCGTGCAGGCTGTCGGCGTTGTAGCCCTCCTGCATCAGCTTGTCGGCAATCTCCTGGGTCTCCTTGCGCGTGCGGCAGAAGATGATGGCATAGATGTCCGGGTAGTAGTCTACGATGCGCTTCAGGGCGGCATACTTGTCCTTGGCATGGACGCAGTAGGCCACATGGCGCACGTTGGCGGTGCTCTCGTTCTTGCGGCCGATGGTAATCTCCTTGGCGTCGCGCAGGTAGTTCTTGGCAATGCGGCTTATCTCGGGGCTCATGGTGGCGGAGAAGAGCAGGGTGTTGCGCTGGCGGGGCACCGCGGCCAGGATGGTGTTGATGCTGTCGGTGAAGCCCATGTTGAGCATCTCGTCGGCCTCGTCCATCACCACATTCTGGATGGTGGCCAAGCTGACGGTCTTGCGCTCCATCAGGTCGATGAGGCGTCCCGGCGTGGCTACAATAATCTGCACGCCCCGCTTGAGGGCGCGTATCTGGCTCTCGATGCTGCTGCCGCCATAGACGGGCAGCACATGCAGTCCCTCCAGGTACTTGCCATAGTCGCCCAGGTCGCCGGCTATCTGGAGGCAGAGCTCGCGGGTGGGGCAAAGGATGAGCGACTGCGGCTCGCGGCGGCTGAGGTCGGTCTTCTGCAGCAGGGGCAGTCCGAAGGCGGCAGTCTTGCCGGTGCCGGTCTGTGCCAGTGCCACTACATCGTTGTTTTCGCCCAGCAGGTAGGGGATGACCTCCTCCTGCACAGGCATGGGCTGTTCGTAGCCCATCTCTTCGATGGCGCGCCGTATCAAGGGGGCTACGCCGAGTTCTTCAAATGACTTCAAGAAAAGTATATATTAAAAACAAAAAAAATCGTCAATCATCCCTGATTGTAGGGGCGGACCTATGTGTCCGCCCAGATACACACGTTATGGCATTCCGGGCGGACACACAGGTCCGCCCCTACCAAATACTCGTAGCTCGTAGCTGAAAACTTGTAGCTAACGAAGCGAAGCCGCAAACTCCGGGCTGATGGAGTTGGACAGGCTGCAGCAGACGTCGGCGGCAAAGGCCATGCCGTGAGCCACGATGCGGTCCCACACGGGAGCTTCGAGTGTGGCGAGGTCATCGCGCCGCACCCGCTCGCGCAGCAAGCCATAGAGGATGCCGGCGTTGAAGTTGTCGCCTGCCCCCACGGTGCTGACAGTCCGGATGGGTGCCACCTCATAGTCGCGGCTGACGCAGGCGGTGCGCAGGGAGACCCGTTCGGCTCCCGCCGTGCAGAGGAAGGTGGGGCAGTAGAACTTCACCTTGTCGCGATAGATGCGGTCGGCATCGCGCAAGCCGTACATGCTCTCGAAGTCGTCGGCCGAGCCACGCACGATGTCGGCATACTCCAGATTCTCGATGATGGTGGCAGCCAGCTTGATGGCCTCCTGTCGGTGGGTAGGTCGGAAGTTGGGGTCGTAGTAGATGAGGGCACCCGCCTCGCGGGCCAGGGTGAGCAGCTCGGTCACCTTGTCGCGCAGCACGGGATTGAGTGCATAGTACGAGCCCAGGATGACCAGGTCGTCGGCCTCGATGCGAGGCCACTGCACGTCGAGGCGCTGCTTGGGGTAGTCCTTGTAGAAGATGTAGTGGGCATCGCTCTTCTCGTCGAGAAAAGCCAGCGACACAGGCGACTTGCCGTCGGGGAAGACGTTGACGTGGTCGGTACCTACGCCGGACGACTGCATGTAGTCGAGGATGATGCGACCCACCTGGTCGTTGCCCGTCTCACTGATGAAGCATACCTGTACGCCGGCGCGAGCCAGCGACACCATGCCGTTGAACACCGAACCTCCGGGCACGGCAGCGGTAGGCTGTCCGTCCTGCCCGAAGAGGATGTCCAGAATTGTTTCGCCGATACCGATTACTTTTCGCATAGCTCACGCGATTTTTCGCCCAGATATCCGCCGTGATGACGCTTACTATAGTCCTCGATGGTGAATCCCGTCTGCTTCATGGTCTGCACCACGAGGATGTCGCCGATGACCGTCATCACCGTGGTGGAGGTGGTAGGGGTCATGCCGAGGGCACAAACCTCCTTGGGGCTGCCCGTGGGGAGGCATACGGTGGCCTCGCGAGCCAAGGGGCTGTCGGGGTTGCCGGTGATGACGATGAATTTCAGGTCAGGGTTCAGATTGTGTGCCAACTGGGTGAGTTCCACGATTTCGCGCGTCTTGCCCGAGTTGGATATGAGCAGCAGCAGGTCGCCGGGCTGCAAGATGCCGAGGTCGCCATGCTGTGCCTCGCTGGGATGCAGAAACACGGCCGGAATGCCGGTCGAGCAGAAGGTGGTGGCGATGTTCATGGCTATCTGTCCGGCCTTGCCCATGCCCGAGGTCACCAGCTTGCCGCCGTGACGGTGTACGTGGTCCACAATCAGCTCCACCGCTTGCTCGTAGGCATCCGTCACAGGGATGTTCCTCACGGCTTCTGCCTCCTTCATCAAGAGGTCTTTAATGGATGATATCATAACTCAGAGTTCTTTTTGCTACAAATATCCGATAATTTCCACAAATGGCAATAGGTTTTATTGTATTTTTGCACGCTGAAACCTTATCTTCTGGCAAAATGGAGCAATTTGAGGAAAAAACCGAGTCATTCCATACCCTGACGCTGCCCAACGGACTGCGCATCATCATACAGCCCACCGCCTCGCAGGTGGTCTATGCCGGACTGGCCGTCGATGCCGGCACGCGCGACGAACTGCCCGACGAGAGCGGCCTGGCCCATCTGGTGGAACACCTGCTCTTCAAGGGCA
Organism: uncultured Mediterranea sp.; assembly: GCA_946007445.1. Classification (GTDB taxonomy): domain Bacteria; phylum Bacteroidota; class Bacteroidia; order Bacteroidales; family Bacteroidaceae; genus Bacteroides. Next base: position 609 of record CAMGAL010000273.1, on the reverse strand, counting down.
CCGCCCGACGCCGCGCCTGCCACGTGGCCTGCCGCATGGAGAGCGTGGGTGGCGAACTGAATGCCTACACCGACAAGGAGGAGACCGTGATCTATGCCGCCTTCCTCCGCCCCCACCTGCAGCGGGCCGTGGAGCTGCTGGCCGATGTGGTGTTTCACTCCACCTTCCCCGACCACGAGGTGGAACGCGAAGTAGGCGTCGTGCTCGACGAGATAGACTCCTACCTCGACACTCCCTCCGAACTGATCTTCGACGACTTTGAGGCTCAACTCTATGCCGGACACCCCTTGGGACGCCCCGTGCTGGGCACACCCCAGCAGCTACAGACCTACGGCGCTGCCCATGCCCGGGCCTTCACAGCCCGACACTACCGCCCGGAGCGCACCGTCTTCTTCGTGCGTGGAGGGGTGGACCCCCGCGAAGTGGAACGCCTGGCCCGGCGCTACCTGAGCGACCTGCCCCGGACGGAGGAAACCACCAGCCTCCTGCGCACCCCTCCCCTGCCCTCTCAGCCCTCCCGACAGACCCTCCACCGCGACACCCACCAAGCCCATGTGCTGTTGGGCGGACCGGGCTATCCGGGTCGTCACCCCCAGCGCACGGCTCTCT
>CAMGAL010000272.1 GCA_946007445.1 uncultured Mediterranea sp. | reverse complement strand
ATACCTCAGACAAGTCGAACGTGCCTATTCGTCATCGGTAGTCAATAGTCGTACTATCGGCTTTAACTCCTAGGCCCGTCAGGGCCGATAACTCCTCTAACTCCTTTATCTCCTTAAAAAAACTCCTAAAAAATTCTTCTCGGTCCCAAAAGTAGTGAAAGATGCGCAAAAGAGCGACATCGGCAGAGGTTTTTTCGCTTTTTCGAGGAAAATCACCCGATAATCGGAAGAAATGGATTAAATTTGCACGAATTTTGTACCCATGCCAAGAGTAACCATAGAAAGAGAAGAATGAAAAAAAGAATCTACATGAACGATGATAGTGAGCAGAGAGAACAGACCAGCCGATTCTCGGTCATTGCCGACTTCGACGGCAACGAGCAGCAGATGATGGAGGTGGAGGTGGACGACGTGCTGCCTGTGCTGACACTGCGCAACGTGGTGCTGTTTCCCGGCTCCATGCTGCCCGTAAGCATCGGGCGGAAGAAGTCGCTCAAGCTGATACGCGACGCCGAACGCAAGGGACTCTTCATCGCCGCCTTCTGCCAGCAGTCGTCGGAGACGGAAGACCCCACCGGCGAGGAGCTCTTCAAGATAGGCTGCATCGCCAAGGTGGTGCGCCTGCTGGAGATGCCCGACCACACCCTGACCGTCATCCTGCAGAGCTTCCGACGCGTGGAGCTGAAGAGCATCGTCGTCACCGAGCCTTACCTGCAAGGCAACGTCACCCCCCTGGACGAGCAGCTGCCGGCGAAGAACGACCGCGAGTTCAAGGCCCTGGTGGACGCCGTGAAGGACCTCACCACCCGCTATATACAGAGCTCGGACACCCTGCCCCCCGACTCGGTGTTTGCCATCCGCAACATCAACAGCCCCATGGTGCTCGTCAACTACATCTGTGCCAACCTGCCCCTGCCGCTGGCCGACCGCATGAAGCTGCTGGAGGTGGGGTCGCTCTACGAGCGTGCCTACCGCCTGCTGGAGATGCTCAACCGCGAGGTGCAGCTGGCCGAAATCAAGGAGTCCATCCAGATGCGCGCGCGCGAAGACATCGACCAGCAGCAGCGCGAGTACTTCCTGCATCAGCAGATCAAGACCATACAGAACGAGCTGGGCGGCGGACAGGAGCAGGACGCCGAGCGACTGCGCGAGCGGGCCAAGAAGATGAAGTGGAGCCGCGAGGTGGACGAGCTGTTCCAAAACGAGGTGACCAAGCTGGAGCGTATGCACTCGCAGTCGGCCGACTACAGCGTACAGCTCACCTACCTGCAGACGCTACTCTCCTTGCCCTGGGGCATCTACACCTCCGACAACCTCAACCTCAACAACGCCGAACGGGCCCTCAACAAAGACCACTACGGCCTGGAGAAGGTGAAGGAGCGCATCCTGGAGCACCTGGCCGTGCTGAAGCTGAAGGGCGACATGAAGTCGCCCATCATCTGCCTCTACGGCCCTCCGGGCGTGGGCAAGACCTCGCTGGGACGCTCCATCGCCACCGCCCTGAAGCGCAAGTACGTGCGCATGTCGCTGGGCGGCGTGCACGACGAAGCCGAGATACGCGGACACCGCCGCACCTACATCGGTGCCATGCCGGGACGCATCGTCAAGGGGCTCATCAAGGCCGGCTCGTCCAACCCTGTGTTCATCCTCGACGAGATAGACAAGGTGAACTCCGACCGCCAGGGCGACCCCTCGGCCGCCCTGCTCGAGGTGCTCGACCCGGAGCAGAACACGGCCTTCCACGACAACTACCTCGACGTGGACTACGACCTGTCGAAGGTGCTGTTCATCGCCACGGCCAACAATATCAACACCATCCCCACTCCCCTACTCGACCGCATGGAGCTCAGCGAGGTGCGCGGCTACATCACGGAGCTCAACGCGGACATCGCCCCCCGCCACCTGGTGCCCAAGGAGCTGGAGGCCAACGGGCTGAAGAAGCTGGGCATCAAGTTCAGCAAGCCGGCCATCGAGGCCATCGTGGAGAGTTACACCCGCGAGAGCGGCGTGCGCGAGCTGGAGAAGAAGATAGGCAAAGTGCTGCGCAAGCTGGCCCTGCAGTATGCCAAAGAGCAGGAGCTGAAGCAGAGCGAAATCAAGCCTGCCGACCTGCAGGAGTATCTGGGCGTGGCCGAATACAGCCGCGACAAGTATCAGGGCAACCAGTTTGCCGGCGTGGTGACCGGTCTGGCCTGGACCGCCGTGGGCGGCGAGATACTCTTCGTGGAGACCAGCCTGAGCCGCGGCAAGGGAGGACTGACGCTGACGGGCAACCTGGGCGACGTGATGAAGGAGTCGGCCATGCTGGCCCTGGCCTACATCAAGGCGCACGCCTCGATGCTGGACATCGACCCCGAACTCTTCGAGCAGCAGAGCATCCACATCCACGTGCCCGAAGGTGCCATCCCCAAAGACGGCCCCTCGGCGGGCATCACCATGGCCACCTCGATAGCCTCGGCCCTGACGCGCCGCCGCGTGAAAGCCCAGCTGGCCATGACGGGCGAAATCACCCTGCGCGGCAAGGTGCTGCCCGTGGGCGGCATCAAGGAGAAGATACTGGCTGCCAAGCGGGCCGGCATCAAGGAGATTATCCTCAGCGACGAGAACCGCAAGGACATCGAGCAGATACCGCCCATCTACCTGAAGGGCCTCACCTTCCACTACGTGGCCGAGGTGAAGGAGGTGTTTGACCTGGCACTGACGGAGGAGAAGGTGGAGTAGGTTTATTCTAGTAGTTAAAGTAGTTATCGGCCCTGACGGGCCTCAGGAGTTAAAGCCGATACTCCGACTATTGACTGAGCAGGCAAAGCCTGCGATAACTCCTAACGGAGCGAAGCGGAGTGATAACTCCTCTAACTACTTTAACTCCTAATGTAATTATAAAAAGAAACAAACCAATGAAATTTCAGCTGCAACATACCGATAGCAAGACCCATGCACGCGCCGGACTCATCACCACCGACCACGGCTGCATCGAGACACCCATCTTCATGCCCGTGGGCACCGTGGGCAGCGTGAAGGCCGTACACCTCACCGAGCTGAAGGAGGACGTCAAGGCCCAGATCATCCTGGGCAACACCTACCACCTCTACCTGCGACCCGGCCTGGAGGTCATCGAGCGGGCCGGCGGACTGCACAAGTTCAACGGCTTCGACCGCCCCATGCTGACCGACAGCGGAGGCTTTCAGGTCTTCTCGCTGGCCGGCATCCGCAAGCTGCGCGAGGAGGGAGCCGAGTTCCGCTCCCACATCGACGGCAGCAAGCACATCTTCACGCCGGAGAAGGTGATGGACATCGAGCGCACCATCGGGGCCGACATCATGATGGCCTTCGACGAGTGTCCGCGGGGCGACTCCACCTACGAGTACGCCAAGCTGTCGCTGGGGCTGACCCACCGCTGGCTGGACCGCTGCATACAGCGCTTCAACGAGACGGAGCCCAAGTATGGCTACAGCCAGTCGCTCTTCCCCATCGTGCAGGGTTGCGTCTATCGCGACCTGCGCCAGCAGTCGGCGGAGTTCGTGGCCTCCAAGGGGGCCGACGGCAATGCCATTGGCGGCCTGGCCGTGGGCGAACCGGTGGAGAAGATGTAGGAGATGATAGCGCTGGT
>CAMGAL010000271.1 GCA_946007445.1 uncultured Mediterranea sp. | reverse complement strand
CATGGCCCATGTAAAATGAAATATATAAATTGAAATGTAAATAATGGTTATTTATAATAACATTTTTATTTTTGAATAGTCAAGGGATATTCCTTGATATAATATAATTATTTATATAAAAATGATAAGAAAATAGTGTTTGAATCAAGGACGATTCGGCGACGAAGTTCACCGCATCGTCAACGGACGAGAAATCGTCAGCATGGCTCCTGCCGTAGTATCGCAACCCCGTACCGAGGCTCAGATGCAGCAACGGAGCAAGTGGCCCAACATCGTAGCCATGTATAGGGCGTTCAAACCCTATGCGAAGGACTGCTTCGAAGAGAAGTCGGGCGGAAAAAGCGACTACAACCAGTTCATGGGCATCAACCTGAGGGGGCCGAATGTGTACATCCCCAAGCAGGTGTCCAGCCTCAAGGGGGGAGTGGCCGCCACCTACAAGGTGTCGCACGGCACGCTGGACAGCATCGAGGTGGAGGGAAGCGGCACGGAAGCCGTCACCAAGATCTCTTTGGGCGACTTGAAGCTGAGCGACACCACCACCGTGTCGCAGTTTGCCGAGGCTGTGGTGACGAACAACGTGGGCTACGAGTACAACGACCAGATTGTCTTCCTGCTGTTCAAGCAGAAGATGGACGAGACGATTGACGTGCCGATGATCAGGGCTGAGAGCTACCGCGTCTTCCTGGACCGCGACTGCTCCTACCCGCTGCGCAGTGTGGTCGGCACGTATGGGTTCGCCCAATCGGAGGATGGCCGTCTGGCCGTGAGCAGTACCGTGCCGCAGGGGTGCTATGCGTGGATTCATAGCCGCAAGGTGGACGCTGAGAAGACGCTGGTGTCGAGCCAGCGGCTGGTGGACAACAATCCGCTACTGGCTGAGTACATGAATGACGACTCCAAGCTGTCGGCCATGAAGTCGTATGGGTTGAAGGAGGCGTCGTACATCACGCCCAAGGCCAATGTACTCCTCTCGGGCAGCACGGCTTCTAGTGGCACCGAGTCAGGTGGCTCTGCTTCGGGCGGCGGTAGCAGCGAGGGGGATGTAAACCCTGACAATCCGCTGGGCTAAGGAGTGAGCATCGGAGGGGGTGGGGGAGTGCTCTCCCTACCACCTTTCCTCACTCCTTGGTACGCTACGGCTCCTCGATGGGCAGGGCGTGGAACTCGATGAGCCCATTCATGGAGGTCTCGTTGATGCAGTCGAGACGGGCACCGAATTCTACGGCCACCTGACGGAGCAGTTCGGCGTGGCGGGCGGCTTGGGCACCGACGAAGCGTATCGGGTAGCTGTGGTAGTCGTACTGGCAGATGTTGCGGCGGAAGAAGCTGCGGAGGTTCTCCACCACCAGGTCGTGTACGTAGGGCTGCTCTACGTAGTCGGCCAGGTAGAGCGATACGTTGGAGAGGAAGCGGTTGGGCAGGGGACGGTTGTACACGTTCTCCATCACCTCGTTGGGGGTGAGGTGGAAGATGTCGTAGAACTCGGTGGTCAGCGGTTTGGGAGCCAGCCCCTTCAGTACGTCGCCCACAAACTGGCGCCCCAGGGCGGCACCGCTGCCTTCGTCGCCCAGGATGTAGCCGCCGGGCTTGACGTTGCGCACGATAATCTTGCCGTCGTAGAAGCAGGAGTTGGAGCCTGTGCCCAGGATGCAGGCGATGCCCGGCTCGGTCTTGAAGAGGCTGCGGGCAGCGGCCAGCAGGTCGCTCTCTACCTGGATAGGGGTCTTGAACTGGGCCACGAGCGAGGCACCCAGTACGTTCTTCTTATCGTTGGACGAGCAGCCGGCTCCGTAGTAGTACACTTGCTCCAGCTTCTTCTTGAAGAAGATTTCGGGCAAGCCTAACCGCACACTGCGGCTGATTTCGCGTCGAGTCTGGAAGTAGGGATTCAGGCCTTCCGTGAATGCTCTTTGAACGAGGTGATTGTCTTCAACCAACGCCCATTCGGTACGGGTGGAACCACTGTCGGCAATAAGTTTCATAGCATGTCTATATTTAGATGTGATTACAAACGTATCACTTTTTTTTTGATTTACAAATTAACTTTTGGTTCTTTAACCTTATTTTTACTTTTTCTCGACAGAGTCCGGATAGGTGGCAGAAATGGATGAGGACGGATGTAGAAGCTCTTTGCTCTACAGCCGTCCTCATCCCTATATTTTTCACGCAAAACGTGGCAGAAGCGCTACTTACTGCGCTCCACGGTGTGCAGCACGCGCCCGTCGCCATCCACCATGTAGAGGCAGAGGCGCTGTGCGGTGGCGCTGACGATGGTAAATCCCTCTTCGCCGCTGCAGTAGCGGGTGCCTTGGGTGGGCTTCACCTTACGGGCCAGCGAGGCGGCGGAGTTGACCACATAGTCGATGGGGTCGCCCTCTTGGTGTAGGTGCTGGAAGTTGTGGATGTGTCCGCAGACGTAGAGCGACACGTTGGGGTGGCGCTGCAGGATGGGCAGCAGGCGCTGCTGCAGGTCGGTGCGCTCGCTCTCATCTTTGGGCGTGTAGGCGTAGATGGGGTGATGGCCTACGACGACTACCCAGTCCTCGCGAGCGGCCTGCAGGGTGCTGTCTATCCAGGCCAGCTGGGGCTCGATGGCTTGTCGGCGGGCGTCGGGGTAGGTGAGGCTGTCCGTGCGGTACTTGTCGATGAGCGGTGTGGTGTCGATGAAGACCAGGCGCACGCTGACGCCGTTGTCCTGCAGCACGCGGGTGTAGTAGCGGGCGGGCATCATCCAGCGGCGGCTGATGCGGGCATAGTCGAGCACGGCCTGTGTGTTGCCGCGGTACTCGTGGTTGCCCAGGACGGGGAACCAGTCTATCATCAGTTCCGGATGGCTGTATATCAATTCATAGTTGGTCATCCAGAGGGGGTCTGTGACCGAGGCTACACCGTTGAAGTGGTGTACGTCGCCGGCGGCTACGATGCATTCGGGACCGAACACGTCGGCCATTTCGCCCATACGTTCGGCGATGGGCTTCTGGCGGTAGTAGCCGTTGCGCCCCAGGTCGTTGGCGATGAAGAAGTTGAGGTCGCCCTTCAAGGCTTTCCACTCGGCCGGGGTCTGGGCGGCGAGGGGGAGGAGGGTCAGTAAGCGTGCGGCCAGGGCCAGCACGCGGTGGGAGTAGTGTTTCCTTAGATTTATTTTTTAGTAGTTTTTCTTTGGGAGTTAACTCCTTAAAACAACTCCTTATAGATTAATCTTAATTCCCGCATTGACCTTCACGCCGTAGAACTCGACCTGCATGGTGCGGTTGCGTTCGCCCTGGTAGTAGCGCAGGGGCTGGTTGAGCAGGTTGTTGGCTTCAGCATAGATGGTGATCTTCTGTTGCTTGCCCCAGGTGTAGCTGGCGTTGAGGTCGAGGTAGTTGACGCGGTCGTAGTAGCGGTCGAGGGCACGGCTGCCGGTGTTCATCATGTCGATGAAGCTGGAGGCGTAGTTGTAGCTCAGGCGCACGTTGAGGCCGTTCTTCTCGAAGTAGAGCGAGGCGTTGGCGGTGTGTTCGGGCGAGCCGGCCATCTTCACGTCGTCGCCCTCCTGGATGCCGAGGCGGCTGTTGTAATTGCGCGTGGTGCTGTGGGTGTAGGTTATATTAACGTAGAAGACGGATCAGCAGAA
>CAMGAL010000270.1 GCA_946007445.1 uncultured Mediterranea sp. | reverse complement strand
GCGACGAACTTACCTTCGAGCGCGTCATGGACATCCTCGACCTCGAGTCCCCCTACGGCGTCATCGTTTCCACCGGCGGCCAGATACCCAACAACCTCGCCATGCGGCTCGATGCCGAACACGTCAACCTCCTCGGCACCCAGGCCAAATTTATCGACAACGCCGAGGACCGCGAGAAATTCTCCGCCATGCTGGGCCGCATCGGCGTGGATCAGCCCGAATGGAGCGCGCTGACCTCCATGGACGACATTCAGGAATTTATCGCCCGCGTGGGCTTCCCCGTGCTCGTGCGCCCCTCCTACGTCCTCTCCGGCGCCGCCATGAACGTATGTTCTAACCAGGACGAACTCGAACGCTTCCTCAAGCTGGCTGCCAATGTGTCTAAAAAGCACCCCGTCGTTGTCAGCCGTTTCCTCCAGCACGCCAAGGAAGTCGAAATGGATGCTGTCGCCAAGGACGGCGAAATCATCGCCTACGCCATCTCCGAACACATCGAGTTCGCCGGTGTCCACTCCGGCGACGCCACCATCCAGTTCCCCCCACAGAAACTCTATGTCGAAACCGCCCGGCGCATCAAGAAAATCTCCAAGCAGATAGCCAAGGAACTCCACATCTCCGGACCCTTCAACATCCAGTACCTGGCCCGTGAGAACGACATCAAGGTCATTGAGTGCAACCTCCGCGCCTCCCGCTCCTTCCCCTTCGTGAGCAAGGTGCTGAAAATCAACCTCATCGAACTGGCCACGCGCATCATGCTCGGCCTGCCCGTGGAGCGTCCTGCCAAGAGCCTCTTCGACCTTGACTACGTGGGCATCAAAGCCTCCCAGTTCTCCTTCAACCGCCTCCAGAAGGCCGACCCCGTGCTCGGAGTTGACATGGCCTCTACCGGCGAAGTAGGCTGTTTGGGCGAAGACTCGCGCACCGCCTTGCTCAAGGCCATGCTCTCCGTCGGTCACCGCATCCCCCGGAAGAACATCCTCCTCTCCACCGGCGACGGAAAGCAGAAAGCCGAAATGCTCAAAGCCGCCGCCATGCTCCGCGAACACGGCTACAGTCTCTTCGCCACCCCCGGCACCAGCCGTTACCTCACCGAGAACGGCATCGCCAACACCATGGTCCACTGGCCCAGCGAGGCACCCCTCCAGCCCCAGGCACTGGATATGCTGCACAACAAGGAAATAGACATGGTGGTGAATGTGCCTAAGAACCTCTCTACGGGCGAACTGACCAACGGCTACAAAATCCGCCGTGCCGCCATTGACCTCAATGTGCCGCTCATCACCAACGCCCGTCTCGCCTCCGCCTTCATCTACGCCTTCTGCACCGTCAGCCTCGACGAACTAGAAATACGCAGCTGGCAGGAATTCTGATTTGATAAAGGATTATTGATTTACGGATTTGATTACGGGTTTATCTGACAGTTCTGATGTTTCTGCTTTTGAAGAAAGTGGTTTTAGATTCAGGAAATCAGAGAAATCCGTAATCAAAAATCCAACCCGCAATCTATACTGAGAAAAATGGAAAACGTCAACTGGGGCTTTATCGGTTGCGGTGAAGTGACCGAGAAGAAAAGCGGCCCTGCCTTCAACCTCGTGCCCGGCTCACGCATCGTCGCCGTGATGAGCCGCCGCGCCGACAAGGCCGAGTCCTATGCACGGCGGCACGGCGTGAAACGCTGGTACACCGATCCCCAGGCACTGCTTGACGACCCCGAGGTCAACGCCGTCTACATCGCCACGCCCCCCTCCACCCACGCCACCTACGCCATCATGGCCATGAAAAGTGGCAAGGCCGTCTACGTCGAAAAGCCCATGGCCTCCAACTACGAAGACTGCTGCCGCATCAACCGCATAGCCGAGAAAACCGGCATGCCCTGCTTCGTCGCCTACTACCGCCGCTGCCTCCCCTATTTCCAGAAAGTAAAGCAGCTCGTGCAGGAAGGAGCCGTAGGCAAGGTCGTCAACGTACAGATACGCTTCGCCGTACCCCCGCGCGACCTCGACTACAACCGCACCAACCTCCCCTGGCGCGTTCAGCCCGACATAGCCGGCGGCGGCTACTTCTACGACCTTGCGCCCCACCAGATAGATCTGCTGCAGGAAATGTTCGGCCCCGTCGTCGAAGCCGAAGGCATGTTCGCCAACCGGGGCGGCCTCTACCGAACGGAAGACTCTGTCAGCGCCTGTTTCAAGTTCGACAACGGCCTCCCCGGGTCAGGTTCCTGGTGCTTCGTGGCCCACGAATCCGCCAAGGAAGACCGCATCGACATCGTCGGCGACAAAGGCTCCCTCTCCTTCTCCGTCTTCACCTACCAGCCCATCCGGCTCCAGAACCAGGACGGACGGCAGGAGTTCACCGTCCCCAATCCACCCTACGTCCAGCTCCCCCTCATCACCCTCGTCGTGCAGCACCTCCAGGGCAAAGCCATCTGCCGGTGCGACTGCGTCAGCGCCACACCCGTCAACTGGGTCGTCGACCGCATACTCGGGAAACTATAACTATTTCATTCTCTCTCACTCTTACTGTTAACAATCTGTTTTCCGGTTATCAAGCGCTTATTCCTTCTTCCCGTCATCATAGCTGCGCTTTCTGCATCCTTTGCCGACAGCATGCAGGTTTCTGCTGCAAGCACCGTTTTGCCGCAGGGAGAGAGCGTGTGCGCCTACATGATGGCCGACAGCATACCGCCAACCCGTCAATCTAAGAAACCTTTTCGGCAAAAGGTGAAACACACCGGCAGCCTCCTCTACCGCTTCATCAAGAGCTTCGACGACTACGACACCACCTACATCGCGCCTAACCGCTACAACTTCACCGCTATGGCGCAGAACACCAACTATTACCAAATCTACAGACTCTCCGGCACCTCCGAAGAAGGCCTCACCCAGACCATCTCCGCCAAGCCCGAACCCAGCGTCAAACTCGGCCCTTTCCTCGGCTGGCGATGGATATTCCTCGGCTACACCTTCGACGTGAGCCATCCCCGCCGCGCCGGCCAGTCCTCCGAACTCAACCTCAGCCTCTACAGTTCCATGCTCGGCTGCGACCTCGTCTACCTCCGCAACGCCGGCGACTTCCGCCTGCGCCGCGCCACCGGCTTCGAAGGCGTAGAACCCCGTTCCCTCAGCGGCCAGGCCTTTACCGGCCTTGAAGCCAACACCCTCTCCCTCAGCGCCTACTACGTCGCCAACCACCGCCACTTCTCCTATCCCGCCGCCTACAACCAGAGCACCGTCCAGCGCAAAAGCTGCGGCTCTCTCATGCTCGGCCTCGGATTCAGTAAGCAATACGTACGCTTCGACTACACCAAGCTCCCCCCAGCCCTCACCGGTCCCGATGCCGCAGGCAGTATCATCGAAGAACTCAAGTTTTCCGACATCAGCTACAACTACTACTACGCCAGTGCCGGCTACGCCTACAATTGGGTCTTCGCCCCCCGCTGGCTCCTCGGCATCTCCGTCATGCCTTCCGTTGGCGTGCGCAAGGCCAAGGGCGAGAAGCTCACCGGCACCGAAGTCCTCATGGACATCAAGAACCTCGCCTTCGACTGCACCTCGCGCGCCGGCCTCGTGTGGAACAACGGCCACTGGTTCGCCGGAGCCTCCCTCATCAGCCACCTCTACA
>CAMGAL010000269.1 GCA_946007445.1 uncultured Mediterranea sp. | reverse complement strand
GGCAACATATTGAACTCCGTTTCTTGTCCGTATGACCTAAAATTCGTCGTTACAATCCTAATCAGCATAACAATATCTTTTGATTTTGCCGCAATGTTACGAAGAAATCGTCATAGAATAATAATTTTGCTGATACTTTTTGAATGCTTTAACCGTTTTTTGCCGAAAATAGCTCGTTATTTTATATTTAGGTGGCATTATATACGAGAAAAACAGGTTGAATAGTTAAAATAAAGCGGTTTGCAAATACTCCGGTTGAAACTAAGCGTGAATATAGTTTGCTGCATCTTTTCGAAAAGAACGAAAGATTTATAGATTATAAAATGGCATTTTATATTTTACGTCAAAAGTATAAAATCCTATTTTAATAAACTGACTTTTCGGGCATATTTTAGCAGTTTTCTTCTAATCAAAAGAACTTGGAAAAATGTAATTTTAGCATAGATTTTGCCTTGGAAAAGTGCAAAATAACATTGGATTTTACCTTGGAAAAATGTAATTTCTCGGAGTTTTATTCTTGACTATAAGCAAATTGTTGTATCGGCATTTATCAAGAACGATGAGACCATGACTCCACCGTGCCTCCGTTTGAAGCCTTTTCCCGTAGTGAAACACACAGACGAGGAAGAGCCCAGGGAGAGCGGAGCCAGCAGGGTGGGGAAGTGGCCCTGAAAGTTCAGATTTGTCCACTCTCAACCAGAAGGATGATGCGTTCGGTCATGGCATCGTCGCCATCGGCATCATACTCCTTCTTGAGGCTGGCGCCGAACATGGCCGCAAAGGTCTGATAGACGCCGGCCTTGAAGGGCCCCATGAAGGCCTTCACCAGTTCGTAGGTGGTGGAGTTGGTCTGCCTGTCCACCAGCTTGATGAGCAGTTTGCCCTGGGCGAAGGTGAGCTTCTTCATGCGGGGGGTGTACTGCTGCTTCAGCCCCTTCTCCACGGCCTTGATGTGCTGCTCGCGGGCTTTCTTGTTGGGGAGGGTCTGCATGTATTCGTAGGTCTCGATGATGGCGTGGTTGATCTCCTTGGCGATGGGCAGCACCTTCTTGACATCGCGCACCAGCTTGGTGTAGCGCTCGCGCTGGCGCTTGTTCTTGAAGCGCATGGGCTTGAAGATGTAGACGGTGGGCAGGGTGAAAGACGGAATGGTGTCACCCTCGTAGACGCAGACGGGCACGAGCAGTTTGCCCTGGGCTGAGGCCGCTCCTTGTCCGCCGGATTGCTGTGCTGAGGTCGTGGTGAGGCGGCTGAACAGGAGCAGGAGAGTGAGTATGCTTAGTTTCGCTTTCATTCGGCAAAAATACGCTATTCCGACGAAAGTCGGCTTTTTTTCGGATGCATATTAACCATTTTCCATATTATTCGTATATTTGTTGCACGAATAACGTTAATTTTAGGATTCTATGTCATTGAACAAAGAGCAGCTGAAGCGCTTTTGCGCTCCCGCCAAGCAGGCCGACTGGTGGCTGTCGTGGTTGGGTATATTCATCGGGTGTACCTTGTTGGGAGGTGGCTTTGTGTTGTTTATCAATCCCTACAACATGGTGCCGGGCGGCGTGTATGGGGCCAGCATTGTGTTGCACAACCTCTTCCCGACCATTCAGGTGGGTACCTTCGGCTATATGTTCGACATCCCGCTGCTCATCCTCTCGGTCTTGCTGCTCGGCTCCAAGCTGGGGGCGCGCACCATTGTGGCCGCCATGACCACGCCCTTGATCATGAACGTGCTCGACCATCTGGTCTACCCCAACGAGGAGGCCATCCAGCAGCTCGACCCTGCCCAGCTGCTGGGCGGCTGCATGGACCTGAGCGACCATCTGATGCTGGCCTGCCTCATCGGGTCGGTCTTCATCGGCATCGGGTGTGGCATCGTGGTGCGCAACCAGGCCACTACGGGCGGCAGCGACATCGTGGCCATGATTATCCAGAAGTATGCTCACATCCCCTTCTCAGTGGCCATCCTGATGGTCGATGCGCTGGTGGTGCTGTTCGGTCTGATTGTCATCGGGTTCGGCATCGGCAGTTCGTTCAACTCGGGCGGCGAGTCGTCCGTCTACCTCTCGTTCTACTCGCTGATAGCCATCTTCGTCTCCTCGCGCGTGCTGGCCTACGTCATCAACGGTGCCAAGGACGACAAGATGATCTTCGTCATCAGCGACATGCAGATGCTGGAGCTGCACCGCTTCATCCTCAAGGAGCTGGACCGCACGGCCACACGCATCAAGAGCAGCGGACTCTATAGCGGAAAGGACAAGGAGATGCTCCTGCTGGTGGTGAACCGCAAGGAGGCCACCATCATCAAGCATAAGATCAAGGAAGTGGACCCCAAGGCCTTTGTGGTGGTGACCGATGCCTACGACGCCTTTGGCGAGGGCTGGAAGCCGCTACCGTCGAAGGATGAGCTGCAACCGGAATAAGGAATAACAACTAAATATCAGAAGCAAATGGAAAAGCAAAAAGTGAACGTAATCAAGGTGGGTGGCAAGATTGTGGAGGAAGAGGATACCCTCCGCCGCCTGCTCGACGACTTTGCCGCCTTGGACGGCTACAAGGTACTGGTGCACGGAGGAGGCCGCTCGGCCACCCGGCTGGCCGAACGTCTGGGCATAGAGAGTCGCATGGTGGACGGCAGACGCATCACCGATGCCGACACGCTGCAGGTGGTGACGATGGTCTATGGCGGCCTGGTGAACAAGAACATCGTCGTAGGTCTGCAGGCCCGCGGGGTCAATGCGCTGGGCCTGACGGGAGCCGACATGAACGTGATGCGGAGCCACAAACGTCCCGTGGTAAAAATAGACTACGGATTCGTGGGCGATGTGGAGCAGACCGACGGCTCGCTGCTGGCTGACCTCATACACAAGGGCATCGTGCCCGTCATGGCTCCGCTGACGCACGACGGACAGGGACACCTGCTCAACACCAATGCCGACACCATTGCCGGCGAGACGGCCAAGGCCTTGGCACGCGCGGGATTCGACGTCACCCTCACCTTCTGCTTCGAGAAGCAGGGCGTGCTGCGCGACGAGAACGACGACCAGAGCGTCATTGCCGAGATAGACGAGGCCTCCTTCCGTCAGCTGGTGGACGAGGGCGTCATCCAAGGAGGCATGATACCCAAGCTGCAAAACTCCTTCGAGGCCATCCGGGCCGGAGTGAGCCAGGTGGTCATCACCCAGGCCTCGCACGTGGCCCAGACCCATCTGGGAACCCATTGCCGATAGTTTTTTGAAAAAAAAGTGGGGCAAGGTTGTAACTTTTGCCCCGCTCACCCGTCAACTCCATAGAACGATGCAGAAAATCAGTTTTCGCAAAGACATCCTGCCACTGAAGGACAAGCTCTTCCGGCTGGCACTGCGCATCACGCTCAATCGGGCAGAGGCAGAGGATGTGGTGCAGGAAACGCTGATCAGGGTGTGGAGTCGACGAGACGAATGGCCCCGGCTGTCCTCCATCGAAGCCTTCTGCCTGCGCATCGCCAAGAACCTGGCGATAGACCGCAGCGAGAAGATGGACGCACAGACCGTAGAGCTGACCCCCGCCGACGAGCAGACGCCCGACGCATCGGGCCCCCACGAGAGGTTGGTGGCGCAGGAGCAGATGGCACTCCTCCATCGGTTGATGGA
>CAMGAL010000268.1 GCA_946007445.1 uncultured Mediterranea sp. | reverse complement strand
CTACCGCCAGGCGGGCCCAATCCCGTGGGAACCCCCGCACGCGGCGGACACTGAACAAGGCCGGTGCCTACAGCTATCAGGAACTGGGTTACGCCCTGGCCTGGGGTAACGAGTACCTGAACCAGCTGACCGAGGCAGGCCTGCCCGCAGCTGCCGTAGCCAAGAAAATCAAGTTCAACTTCGGCATCAGCTCCAACTACTTCCTAGAGATCGCCAAGTTCCGCGCAGCCCGTATGCTGTGGGCCAACATCGTGGCCCAGTATGCCCCCGAGTGCGGACGCGACTGCCCCAACAAGGGTGCCAACGGCGAGTGCCGCTGCGCCGCCAAGATGCGCATCCATGCCGAGACCTCATCGTTCAACCTCACCCTCTTCGACGCCTACGTCAACCTGCTGCGCACGCAGACCGAGGCCATGAGTGCCGCCCTGGCCGGTGTGGACTCCATGACCGTGGTGCCCTTCGACAAAGCCTATGAGGCACCCAACGACTTCTCGGAGCGCATGGCACGCAACCAGCAGCTGCTGCTGAAGGAGGAGTCGCACTTCGACAAGGTCATCGACCCCGCCGCAGGTTCCTACTACATCGAAAATCTCACCGTGGCCATCGCCAAGCAGGCCTGGGAGCTCTTCCTCGCCATCGAAGAGGAGGGCGGCTTCTATGCAGCCGTCAAGGCCGGCAAGGTACAGGCAGCCGTCAACGAGAGCAACGCCAACCGCCACGCCGCCGTGGCCAAGCGCAAAGAGGTGTTGCTGGGTACCAACCAGTTCCCCAACTTCAACGAGAAGGCCGACGGCAAGCAGCCGCTCGAAGCTACCTGCTGCTGCGGTGGACACGACACTTGCGAGAAGGATGTGCCCACACTCAACTTCGACCGCGCCGCCAGCGAGTTTGAAGCCCTGCGCCTGGAGACCGAAGCCAGCGGCAAACGTCCCAAGGCCTTCATGCTGACCATCGGCAACCTGGCCATGCGTCAGGCCCGTGCCCAGTTCTCATGCAACTTCCTGGCTTGCGCCGGCTACGAGGTAGTGGACAACCTCGGATTCCCCACCGTGGAAGAGGGTGTAGAGGCTGCCATGGCTGCCAAAGCCGACATCGTGGTGCTCTGCTCGAGCGACGACGAATATGCTGAATATGCAGTGCCCGCCTTCCAGGCCGTGAACGGCCGTGCCATGTTCATCGTGGCCGGTGCTCCTGCCTGCATGGACGAGCTGAAAGCTGCCGGCATCGAGAACTTCATCCACGTCCGTGTGAATGTACTGGAGACACTGAGAGAGTATAACAAGAAGTTAATTAAGAACTAAGAACTAAGATGAGAAAAGATTTCAAAAACTTAGATATATACGCCGCTTTTCAGCCCGTCGATGGTGCAGAGTGGCAGAAGGCTAACGACATCCGCGCCGACTGGAAGACGCCGGAACACATCTGCGTGAAGCCTGTTTATACCAAAGAGGACCTCGAAGGAATGGAGCACCTCGACTATGCAGCCGGTATTCCTCCCTACCTGCGTGGCCCATACTCAGTGATGTACACCCTGCGTCCCTGGACCATCCGTCAGTATGCCGGATTCTCTACGGCCGAAGAGTCCAACGCCTTCTACCGCCGCAACCTGGCCAGCGGTCAGAAAGGTCTGTCCGTAGCCTTCGACCTGGCTACCCACCGCGGCTATGACCCCGACCACGAGCGTGTGGTAGGCGACGTAGGTAAAGCCGGTGTGTCCATCTGCTCGCTGGAGAACATGAAGGTGCTGTTCGACGGCATCCCCTTGAACAAGATGTCTGTGTCGATGACGATGAACGGTGCCGTACTGCCCGTCATGGCCTTCTACATCAACGCCGGTCTGGAGCAAGGTGCCAAGCTGGAAGAGATGGCCGGTACCATCCAGAACGACATCCTGAAGGAGTTCATGGTGCGCAACACCTATATCTATCCGCCCGCATTCTCTATGAAGATCATCTCCGACATCTTCGAGTACACCTCGCAGAAGATGCCTAAGTTCAACTCCATCTCCATCTCTGGCTACCACATGCAGGAGGCCGGTGCTACCGCCGACATCGAGCTGGCCTACACCCTGGCCGACGGCTTGGAATATCTGCGTGCCGGTGTGGCTGCAGGCATCGACATCGACGCCTTCGCTCCCCGTCTCTCCTTCTTTTGGGCCATCGGTACCAACCACTTCATGGAGATTGCCAAGATGCGTGCCGCCCGTATGCTGTGGGCCAAGATTGTGAAGCAGTTCAACCCCAAGAACCCCAAGTCGCTGGCTCTGCGCACCCACTCGCAGACGTCGGGCTGGTCGCTCACCGAGCAAGACCCCTTCAACAACGTAGGCCGTACCTGCATCGAGGCCATGGCAGCTGCTCTGGGTCACACCCAGTCGCTCCACACCAACGCGCTGGACGAGGCCATCGCCCTGCCTACCGACTTCTCGGCCCGTATTGCCCGCAACACCCAGATTTACATCCAGGAAGAGACCTACATCTGCAAGAACGTTGACCCGTGGGGCGGTTCGTACTACGTAGAGTCGCTGACCAACGAGATAGCCCACAGCGCCTGGGAGCACATCCAGGAGATTGAGAAGCTGGGCGGTATGGCCAAGGCCATCGAGACCGGTATTCCCAAGATGCGCATCGAAGAGGCTGCCGCTCGCACTCAGGCCCGCATCGACAGCGGTGCACAGACCATCGTCGGTGTCAACAAGTACCGCTTGGAGAAAGAAGCTCCCATCGACATTCTGGAAATCGACAACACCGCCGTACGTCAGGAGCAGATCGAGAACCTGCGCATCCTGAAGGAGGGCCGCAACCAGGCCGATGTGGACAAGGCACTGGATGCCATCACCGAATGTGTCAAGACCGGCAAGGGCAACCTGCTGGAGCTGGCCGTCGAGGCAGCCCGCGTACGCGCTACCCTGGGCGAAATCTCGTATGCTTGCGAGAAGATTGTAGGACGATATAAAGCAGTAATCAGAACTATTTCAGGCGTGTATTCATCAGAGAGCAAAAACGACAGCGACTTCAAGCGTGCCTGCGAACTGGCCGAGAAGTTTGCCAAGAAGGAGGGACGTCAGCCCCGTATCCTGGTAGCCCAGATGGGGCAGGACGGGCACGACCGCGGTGCCAAGGTAGTAGCCACCGGCTATGCCGACTGCGGATTCGACGTCGATATGGGACCCTTGTTCCAAACCCCTGCCGAAGCAGCACGCGAGGCTGTGGAGAACGACGTACACGTAGTGGGCGTCTCTTCGCTGGCCGCCGGTCACAAGACCCTGGTGCCGCAGATTATCGACGAGCTGAAGAAGCTGGGCCGCGAGGACATCGTGGTAATTGCCGGCGGTGTCATCCCTGCACAGGACTACGACTTCCTCTACAAGGCAGGTGTAGCCGCCATCTTCGGCCCCGGTACTCCGGTAGCCAAGGCTGCTTGCCAGATTCTGGAAATCCTGTTGGCTGAATAAGCCTTCCTAACCATTATCCGAGGAGAGTATGTCTGACCAAGGCATACTCTCCTTTTTATTGAAAGAAAGAACCATGAGCCACTACCGTTCCCTGCTCCGCCTGGGCCTCCCCATCATCGTGGGCCAACTGGGCACCATAGCCGTCAACTGCGCCGACACCCTGATGATAGGCCAC
>CAMGAL010000267.1 GCA_946007445.1 uncultured Mediterranea sp. | reverse complement strand
CCGCCAGTTCGTCGTGCAGTTGCAGGGAGTTCCAGAAGATATTTTGAGACGTCAGTCCCGCTTTGAGATTCACCCGCTCGATGCCTGCCTCGCGATAGCGCGTCAGGAAACGGCTCAGAGCGGTGTCGTCGAACTCGCAGAACAGCATCATCTCGTCGGTGAAGGCCGCTCCTGCAAACGGAGGGGCTGTCCGCGTGAAGCTAGGCAGACCGGCTACCGCCCCGATGGGTTGCAGGTACTCCTCGCGAGGCACCTCCTTGACAGGGATGCCCATGCCCCGGCAGAGCCGGCGGATGGCATCCCCCTTGGGAGTATTCAGATTGTACAGAAAGAGCGTTTTCATCGTTACTTCACCTCACTGCCGCCTTTCACTTCACGCTCCACGGTGGTCACGGCAATGGTGCCGTCGTAGTCTTCGGCAGAGAGTATCATGCCCTCGCTGACCAGACCGTTCTTGAACTGGCGGGGAGCCAGGTTGGCGATGAAGAGCACCTGCTTGCCCACCAGCTGTTCCGGCTCGTACCAGGCGGCAATACCACTCACGATGGTGCGGTTCTCCAGTCCGTCGCCGATGGTGAACTTCAGCAGCTTCTTCATCTTGGGCACCCGCTCGCCGGCCAGCCCCGTCCCCACGCGGATCTCCAGCTACTCGACATCCTCGGAGGCGATGGTCGGCTTGATGGGGTGGGCCTTGTATTCGGCAGCCTCGTTGGCTTTCTTCGTGGCCAGCAGCTTGTCTATCTGCGCCTGGATGGCATCATCCTCAATCTTCTGGAAGAGCAGTTCCGGTTCAGCCAACCGGTGTCCTACGGGCAGCAGGTCGGTGTGACCCAGGTTGGCCCAATCGAAGCTCTCCATGTTCAGCATCTGGCGCAGACGCTCGCTGCTGAAGGGCAGGAAGGGCTCGAAGGCAATGGCCAGGTTGGCTACCAGCTGCAGGGAGATGTGCAGGATGGTGGCCACACGCTCCATGTCGGTCTTGGCCAGCTTCCAAGGCTCGGTGTCGGCCAGGTACTTGTTGCCGATGCGTGCCAGGTTCATGGCCTCCTTCTGCGCCTCACGGAACTTGAAGGCGTCCAGCAGTTTCTCTACTTCACTCTTGACGTCGGCAAACTCGCGCAGCGTCTCGCGGTCGTAGTCGGTCAGCTCGCCCAAGGCGGGCACTACGCTCTGGAAGTATTTCTTGGTGAGTTGCAGGGCACGGTTCACGAAGTTGCCATAGACAGCTACCAGCTCGTTGTTGTTGCGCGCCTGGAAGTCCTTCCAGGTGAAGTCGTTGTCCTTTGTCTCAGGGGCGTTGGCTGTCAGCACATAGCGCAACACGTCCTGTTTGCCGGGGAAGTCTTGCAGATACTCGTGCAGCCAGACGGCCCAGTTGCGCGAGGTGGATATCTTGTCGCCCTCCAGATTGAGGAACTCGTTGCTCGGCACGTTGTCGGGCATGATGTAGTCGCCGTGGGCCTTCATCATGACGGGGAAGATGAGGCAGTGGAACACGATGTTGTCCTTGCCGATGAAGTGTATCAGGCGTGTCTCGGGGTCTTGCCACCACTTCTGCCAGCTACCCCAGCGCTCGGGCTGGGCATCGCACAGCTCCTTGGTGTTGGAGATGTAGCCGATGGGTGCATCGAACCAGACATAGAGCACCTTGCCTTCGGCACCCTCTACGGGAACGGGAATGCCCCAGTCGAGGTCGCGCGTCATGGCACGGGGTTGCAAATCCATGTCGAGCCACGACTTGCACTGGCCATACACATTGGGACGCCACTCCTTGTGTCCCTCCAGAATCCACTGTCTCAGCCACTCCTGATACTGTCCTAAGGGCAGGTACCAGTTCTTGGTGGGGCGCTTCACGAGTCCGTGCCCCGGGTTGTTTTTGTTGGTGGGGTTAATCAGTTCGTCCGGCGAGAGGGTGGCGCCGCACTTCTCGCACTGGTCGCCATAGGCCCCTTCGGCTCCGCAGCGGGGGCAGGTGCCCACGATGTTGCGGTCGGTCAGGAACTCACCGGTCACCTCGTCGCAGAACTGCTCTTCGGTAATCTCCTCCAGCTTGCCGTCGTCATAGAGCTTGCGGAAAAAATCGGAAGCAAACTTGTGGTGGATGCTGCTGGTCGTGCGGCTATAGATGTCGAACGAGATGCCGAACTCCTCGAACGAACGCTTGATGAGCGAGTGGTAACGGTCTACTACATCTTGGGTGGTGATACCCTCCTTGCGGGCACGGATGGTGACGGGAACTCCATGTTCGTCGCTGCCACCGATGAATACCACTTCCTCCTTCTTCAACCGGAGGTAACGCACATAGATGTCGGCAGGCACATAGACGCCCGCTAAGTGTCCAATGTGGACAGGACCGTTGGCATACGGCAAGGCCGATGTTACGGTGGTTCGTTTGAATTTCTTTTCTGTCATATAGAGAGGTTGAGTTTTTTTTGGATTATGAGTTTTTTAGTTTTTGAGTTTACCAATTCTATTCCTTCTTGCTATAGAAGAACATGAAGTAGAGGCCGATGAGGACGAAGGGGACACTGAGCCACTGGCCCATGTTGAAGGTCATGCCCTCCTCAAACTCCACCTGATTCTCCTTGAGGAACTCGATGAAGAAGCGGAAGGTGAATATCTCCGTCAGGCAGAGGCCGAAGAAGAAACCTCGGCGGTAGGGATAGGCCAATGAGTAGCGGGCCGCAGGTGAAGTGGCCTGCCTGCTGAAGTCGGTACGGGTGGTGTCGGCCTCACTGCGCAGGCGCAGGCCTCGGCGATAGAGCCACATCATGCCACCGAAGAAGAGGAGGTAGGCCAGTGCTTCATAGAGCTGGCCGGGATGGCGGGGCGTCATGTCTACCCGCTCGAAGACGAAAGCCCAGGGCACATCGGTGGCACGACCGATGATCTCGGAGTTCATCAGGTTGGCCAGACGGATGCAGCAGGCGCAGATGGGGGTGGCAACGGCTATCATGTCCACCACGTCGATGTAGTGCAGCTTCGCCTTGCGGGCATAGAGTCCTAAGGCAATCATGAGGCCCAAAGTGCCTCCGTGACTGGCCAGGCCCATGTAGCCCGACCACTTCCAACCCCCTTCGGGCAGAAACTTGACCGGCAGGACCATTTCTGCCAGGTGGTTGTGATAATAGGCCCAGTCGTAGAAGAGGCAGTGCCCCAACCGGGCGCCTATCAGGATGCCGAAGAAGCAGTAGAGGAACAGGGGGTCGAACTTCTCGTCGCCCAACCCTTTGTCGCGATACTCCCGGCGTACCACCAGGTAGGCCAAGGCAATGCCCACTATCCACAGCAAGCTGTAGTAGCGGATGGAGATGCCAAAGAGTTGGCACAACTCGGGGTCGGGGTTCCAGTGGATAAAAAGAGGAAGCATGTCTTTGATTTCGTTTGATTATTTTTCTTGTCTCGGATAGTCAATGGTGTAGTGCAGTCCGCGGCTCTCCTTGCGCTCCATTGCCTGGCGGGTGATGAGGTAGCCCACGTTGATCATGTTGCGCAGTTCGCACAGCTCACGGGTGGCCTTACTGCTCTTGAAGAGCTTCTCGGTCTCTTCATAGAGGATATCCAGGCGGGTCCAGGCGCGGGTCAGGCGGGTGTTGCTACGCACGAAGCCCGCGGAGGCCTGCATAGTCGGGG
>CAMGAL010000266.1 GCA_946007445.1 uncultured Mediterranea sp. | reverse complement strand
GCCGAAGAGCGCGGTTGTTGATATACTTTTCTCATAAGCTGATTTTCCGGGCGAAAAGATTAACGGATATACTTTTTACCATTCACGATATATACGCCTTGGGGCAGGTTGTCAAGGCTGCGGGCGGCCTTGCGCACGAGGCGGCCGTTGAGGTCGTAAACATCGGCGGGTTCCTGCTGTTCCATGGGCTGCAACGGACGGATGCCGGTTACCTCGCCCTCATCGCCAACGAGGCGCAGGCTGATAACCTTGGGAGCTGCTGCCACCTGGGCCGAACGGTCGAGTACCTGCAAGTACCAACGGAAAGCACCGAGCGACGCCGAATAACTGCCGGCCTGCTGCAAAGCTCCTCCTGCCAGGGCGTAGTAGCCTTCGCTGACCATGGTGGAACCGGGGATTTGCGTGTAGGTACCGCCGAAGACGTAGCGGTTGGACCACGAGGTGACATCAAACTGCTTCTCCTCCGTGGGCTGCATCACGACATTCTGGAGGCTGAGGTACTTCGTTCCGGTCTGCTTGGCGCGGATAAGGTACGGCGTGTTGGCCTCGATGCTTCCGCTCTTGACGAACATGATTTCCAGCTCGGTGCGGTCGGCCACACCGTCTTCGTTGTCATCGTACTGGTGTACGTCGTTCAGGCGGGCCACGTCGAAGTCGTCCTTCCAGTCTTCGTAGCTCATGGCGAAAGGCATATACCAAGCCTGCCAGTTGGTGGAATTGAAGGTACGGGTGTAGGTGAGTTGGTCGGCGGTGAAGGCGCGTGCCACCTCATAGGTTTCCCTGCTGTCGAGGATTTCCACATTCGTAGCGTCGGCGTAGACCACGGTATAGACGTTCTCGGCGGTCTCCGTCATCGACTGCACGGAGTAGCCCTCGATTTCGGGTGTCATGCTGATAGGCACTTCAGACAACTCGGCATCGACGTAGCGCGTGAAGCTGTCCTTGTCGTTGCTCTCGGTATCTACGCAGTTGAAGGTAACGGGCTTGACGCGCGTCACGTTCCACGTAGATCCCTGGATGCGGGGTGCGTCATAGGTGGCACCGCTGATGGTGCTACCACTGCTTACGGTGCCGGCTCCTACCAAGGGGAAGAAGCTGCGGTCGTTGATTTGCAAACGGTATTCGCCACAGCTTTCGTCATAGGCCAAGGAAACCGTGGCCTTGGTGCTGGCATTGACTGATACAGGATAGCCCACGCGATTGCTGTAAGAAGTAGCTGCACCGCTGATGTACTGACCCGTAGTGGCATTCTGCAAGTTGAGCTGTTGCACGCCGTAGAACTCGGAAACCTCGGAGGAAGTGACGGTCCAGGCGTTGGCGGCAAACGGGTCGGTGCTGTGGAGCAGGCTCGCGTTTCCGCTTGCTGCAGACAGTGCCGTGGCGTTGAAGCCCTCCACGGCATTGCTGAACATGTAGGTCTCGCCGTAGGTGAGCGGCGTGAAGTTGAGGTCGTAGTAGTTGGCTGCGGGGACGAATTCCCAGAATACGGCGTCAGAACTGTTGTACGTGCCCTGATAGACGTTGATAGAGTAATTCTGTCCATTAGCTGCAGCATTCATATACCACGGGGTGGAGCCAGTGCCCACCGACTGCGTACTGTGGATGGTGTAGTAGTGGTTGCCATTCACTGAGCCATATCCACCATGAGCCAGGATGAAGTCGTAGTGCTTGGCAGCAACGTCGTAGTCCCAGCGGCCACTGTAGGCGAGGGCCGTCGGCGTGGTGTTCACCGAACCGTCCGGCAGGGCCTTGCACACGAGGGCGAAGTGACCAGCATTACTGGGATCCTCCTCTATGCTCCACCACTGGTAGTCGTAGTTGTCGTCCCCTTCGGCGGCCTGGGCGTTCGACCACAGGCGGTTTTCCTTCGCATTACCTGTGCCGATCTTGGGCGAGGTGGCAGAGAGCAGTTCGATGCACGAACCTTTGCGACCATCAGAAGCCTTCGACACGATACGATAGTAATACTTGTCTTCGGCCGTATTGGCTTTGGGGTAGATGATGGCCGGCGCTTGGGGCTCTGCGACAGGCATGGGAGCAAACTGCCACTTCACGCTGGCGTCCAGGCCGTAGATATTGACGGCATAGCCCTGACCACCCAGAGACGAGTTGAAATAGTCGCCGAGAGCAGCACTGGTGGAGATGGTGTAGAAGTAGTTGTCGCCCACCTTACCCGAGGCACCCGCACCCAGGACAAAACTGTAGTGCTTGGTGTTGCTGTCATAGTCCCAACGGGCACTTGTCCCGCTACCCACAGGCGTGGGATTGATCGAGCCATTGGGCTGCGCCTTGCACACCAAGGCGTAGTTGCCCGAGCCGGCAGGGTCGGCTTCGATGTACCACCACTGATAGTCGTAGTTGCCCGCGCTCTCCTCAGCCTGCGTGTTGGTCCAAAGGCGGCCTACGGCAATGTTTTTTGCGCTAAACTCGGTAAGCAACGGCGAACCGTCTGCCACCAGTTCGATGCAGCGGCCCACGCGCTCGGCATCCGTCGCACCAGAAATCAAGCGATAGTAGTGCTTCTCGCTGGCCGTGCTGACATTGGGCTTGGGCACTCCGGGCTTCTCCCAGCCCACCATCTGATAGTCGCACCACTTGTAGTTGTTGTAGTTAAGCAAGAGCGTGTCGGCGGTGATGCGCTGCTGGAAGTCGGAGAAGGTGCGGTTGGCCTGCGGTGTCCAACCTGCTTCGGCAATGGCGGTGAGGCGCGGCAAGGTGAGCCACTCCAAATAATCGCGGTCGCTGACAACCTCTGTCCAGAAGGTGGCCTGAATACCGGCATCAACATCGTTTGGGATGGGCTTTTCGTACACCGCCTTCACGTCCTCGTTGCCATAGCCCGCAGCAGGGGGATCAAGCGAAGGATCGCCTTGGTATTTGTTGATATAGAAAGGATATTGCGGCGTGTAGATGCGGCTCAAGCCCAACTCGACAGCTTTGGTAACACCATCTTCGGCAGGCATCCAGCAATATACCATTGCACCCGTGCTCTGCACCGTTGTCAAGTCAGCATTTGCAGCCGTGATAGACTCATTCCACACGGAAAGCTTGCGGCCTTTGGACTGCACAAAGTCGGACATTTCCTTGATGAAAAGGCTCTGAAGCTGGCGATAATTTGTCAAGTTCAGTGCTGCATATTTTGCCTGACATTCGGCGTTGCTTTCCCATGCAGTGGTGGGGCACTCGTCGCCACCGATATGAACGCGCTCGTAGGGGAACAGTTCTATTATCTCTTCCAAGATTCCCTTGGCAAACGCTACAGCGCCATCGTTGGCCACATTGAGCACGTCGTTCCAAACACCACCTTGATTTGTTTGAACTTCGTGCGAGCCTTTAGGAGTACAGCTATATTCGGGATAGGATGCCATGGCAGCGGTGAAGTGGCCGGGCATGTCGATTTCGGGAACAATGTCGATGTGGAGCTTCTGGGCGTAGGCCACCACGTCGCGGATTTCATCTTGCGTATAGAAGTAAGGGCCGTAGGGCTTGTTCTGCCAATACATCGTGTGGCTGTACATATCCGTAAGACGGCAGTTGGAAGCGATGCTTCCCACCTCGGTCAGCTTAGGATATTTCTTGATTTCGATGCGCCAGCCCTGGTCGTCGCTGAGGTGCCAGTGGAAACGGTTCATCTTGTAATAGG
>CAMGAL010000265.1 GCA_946007445.1 uncultured Mediterranea sp. | reverse complement strand
CGCGTCCGCTGGAACTCCTTGCCATTGACCAGCTCCGTAGCCACCCGCACGGCAGGTTGCTGCAGTTGTCGGGCCCGGCAGGTGGCGAAGGTCGTATTCACCCGACGCTCCGTACGCAGGAATTCTACATCAATCTCGCTCTCCACCAGCTGCTCTTCCAGCGAAAAGCGCTGTGAGGACGCCAGCAGACGACCATTTTCATAGATGAGTCCGTTGCCGGCAAACACCACATCGGTGGTCGACTCGCCGAAGCCGCACGAGCTGAACACATATCCGGCCAGACAACGCGCCGACTGCTGGGCCAGAAGTGAGCGCAGGTAGGAATGCTTACCAATGGACTCATCGTCGGCCGAGAGGTTGAAGACGATTTCAGCCCCCTGCAGAGCCAGTTCACTGCTGGGCGGTATGGGTGCCCAAAGGTCTTCGCACAGCTCAATGGCAAAGGTAGTGTCGGCCGTGTCGAACAGCAACCGGCTGCCCAAGGGAGCCGTCTGTCCGCACAGACGCACCGACGACTCATCCACCTCCGTAGCCGAGGTAAACCAACGTTTTTCATAAAACTCCTTGTAGTTGGGCAGATAGGTCTTAGGCACCACGCCCAACACCTTTCCCTTCTGAATGACCACGGCCGCATTCAGCAACCGTCCTCCAGTCAATGCCACCGGCATACCCAGAATGGCGATGATATCCAGCTGGCGGGTGTCGCCCAGCACCTGTATCAGTCCCCTCTCCGCCTCTTCCAGCAGCAATTGCTGTCCAAAGAGGTCGCCACAGGTGTAGGCCGTCAGGCTCAGTTCGGGAAAGACAATAATCTGCACCCCCTTGCCATCGGCTATCACAATCTGTTTTTCTATCTCCTCAGCGTTGAACCGGCAATCAGCCACCTTCACGTGGGGAACGGCTGCCGCCACTTTTATATATCCGTATGCCATATTGAGTTTTCAAGTTTTGTATGTGGCTGCAAAAATAACCTTTTTCCGCCATCTCATCAATTTCTATAAAAAAAAACTGCGATTTCTTTTGGAAATCCCCAGAACATCTATCTTTGCAAGTGAATTAAAAATGCAATAATTACAAACTGAAAGTTGATATACCTATGGATGTAGTCAATTGTTTGCAGCAGCACCACATCAAGCCATCGCTCCAGCGCATTGCCATCATGAGCTACCTGATGGAACATCACACCCACCCTACGGTGGATGAGATATATCAAGCCTTGGCCCAAAGTATCCCCACGCTCTCGAAGACGACGGTCTACAACACCCTCAAGCTCCTGAGTGACCATGGTGCAGCCACAACACTCACCATCGACGAACGTAATACCTGCTACGATGCAGTGACCCAGCCCCACGGGCATTTCCTCTGCAAGAAGTGTGGTCGCATCTACGACATGCCTTCCATTTCTGATACTACTCAAGTGGAAGAGTCCGTCATGGATGGACATACCGTCCAGGAAATTCACCATTACTACAAAGGTATCTGCAAGCACTGCTCCTCCCTCATGTCTCAAGCTCAACAAGAACATTCATAAATAATTCACCAATTCATTCAAACATTAAAAAAATTAAGTTATGAAAAAGTTTAGATGTACAGTCTGCGGTTACGTGTATGAAGGCGATGCCGCTCCCGAAAAGTGCCCCCTCTGCAAGGCGCCTGCCAGCAAGTTTGTAGAAGTTGAAGAGAAGCCCGCTGACGCTCCCCTGTCATTCGTTACCGAGCATGTCATTGGCGTAGCCAAGGGTTGTGACGACGAGATGATCAAGGACCTGAACAACCACTTCATGGGCGAGTGCACCGAGGTTGGTATGTATCTGGCTATGAGCCGTCAGGCCGATCGCGAAGGCTATCCCGAAGTAGCCGAGGCCTTCAAGCGCTACGCTTTCGAAGAGGCTGAGCACGCTTCTAAGTTTGCCGAGCTGCTGGGCGACTGCGTATGGAACACCAAGACCAACCTGGAGAAGCGCATGAACGCTGAAGCCGGTGCTTGCGAAGACAAGATGCGTATTGCTGCCCGCGCCAAGGCTCTGAACCTCGATGCCATCCACGACACCGTTCACGAAATGGCTAAGGACGAGGCTCGTCACGGTAAGGGCTTTGAAGGCCTGTTCAACCGCTACTTCAAGTAATAGAGCACTTTAGCAAATTACTGAACACAAAGGGTGTGTCAAAAGTCAGAAAGATTAAGAAAATGACTTTTGACACACCCACTTTTTTCGTCCTGTTCGAGCAGACAGTTATGGTTCCTCCGTCAGAAACCGTTTCATAAGCTCCAACTCGTACTTGAAATCCTTGCCTTTGAATCCATGTCCGGCCTTCGGTATCTCGTACAACTGTGCATCCTCATAAAGTTGCACGGCACGACGGGAGTACTCGACAGGCACAATGTTATCTGCATCGCCATGAACCAACAGGACCGGACGCTTATAATCTCCTATCGACTGAAAAGGGTCCATATCGCGTAGTTCCATGAAGAATCGTTTGCCAACAGGCACTTTCCAGATGTGTGTCGTATCGGGGATGTCCGAGGTTTGCGCATAGCGACTGTTCCAATTGTCAGGAATGCTGAGTGCCGGAAACTCCAGAATCAGCTTTTTGATATCCTTCTTCATGCGGGCAGCGGTCAGCGCAGCAATGAGTCCTCCCTGGCTGCCACCAACCAGTACAATGTTTCGCTTGTCTACGTCCGGCCGCTTCTGAAAGTACCTCACAATGCGTTCCAGAGCTTTCTGCTCGTCCACCAAGGACATATTCACCGTATTGTTATCCGTACGGCTACGCAATCCGCCACATGGAAAGTCAAAAGTGTAGCACATATATCCCAACTCATTCAGCATCCTGAAGTAGTTGCGTCCGAAGTGGTAAGAACCATTAAAACCATGAGCAACAATCACCACCGGATGCCTCGCCCTATCGTTGTCTGGCGTACTCAGCACCCCATAGATAGGCTTACGGTTGTGCGGGATCAAGAGCTCCTCTTCGACCGAAGGCCGTTCCACATCCGCCGTTATCTTCCGAAGCAGTACAGGTCCCATAAGGCCGGAAGGCATCAGAGGCGAATCTTTCTCGTAGAACTTGAAGGATATAACGGCCTTGCGCTTCGTGGGACGTGGCATCCCCTTGCTGAGCCATTCGGGTACCTCTTTCATAAAGCGTCCGATAGCAGGCTGGTTGGGAGCTCTGACCACTCCACATCATCAGGTTCCTGTTCATCCCCCACATGCGGTTCACCCAGAGGTTGGTCACATCAATCTCCAGCGTATTCTCCCCAGCCATGATAGCATCCGTAATATCGATAGCGAACGGAGAGTGCCAAAGTGTGCCACATTCCTGTCCGTTAACGCGGACTACTGCCAGATTCTTCACCTCTCCCAAATCAAGCACATACCGGAAATGGCGGTCCACCTCCTTGAGATTGAGTTGGCGGGAATAACGGACAGTGCCAGAATAATACTTGATGTCAGGGTCGGAGCACTCGTTCCAAGCCCAAAGTGTGGGCCAAACCACCTCTTTGCCCGCTTCAAATCGGACGCGCCAGGAGCCCTCCACGAGGAGGGAGTCTGATACCTCCTGACGATAAGCCATGTGGACAGATTCTGTGGCTGTCGTCGACTTCCTAAATACCAAGAATACGGCCCGGCGATTGGTCAGGTGT
>CAMGAL010000264.1 GCA_946007445.1 uncultured Mediterranea sp. | reverse complement strand
GGATGTGTCACCTTCGCCTGGGCCAGCAAGGTGCGCTCATAGACACCCGAACTGATGGTGCCTGGCGTGGCCAGTACCCCTACCGTGGCCCGGAGGGCCGAGGCCGGGATTCCCTCCAGGGTACTGCCGGCTCCGGCATTGACCACCCCTATCACCCGGATAGGATGGCCCGCCTGCTCCAGCAGCTGGTCGATGGGCTCCAGTCCGTACGCCGTAGCCGTATTGCAGGCAATGACGATAATCTTGGCCGGAAGCTTCGTTCCGTCCGGTTCTCTTTGACTCTCGTCTGTCCAGTAGAAGCCGTTCATGGTAAAGAGGGCATCCTTCACGGCCAGCTCCCGCAGGTAGTCCTCCTTCCCTTCGGCCGCATACCGGCCATAGGGCATGTTGGCCTGGTCGGCCAGATACTGGAACTCTTCGTTCTGGAAGTCGGGAATGCCATCGGGCCGTTCGGCGCCGGTACGGTTGTCGAAGCTGTCTTGTGAGAGAATCTTCTCCAAGACGGTGAATCCCCCCGTACCCGAATCGAATACGGCAATGGGCAACTGTTGCAACGTACGGGGGTAGCGCGCAAAGTCCGTGTAATAAAGGAATGTCGAGTCACACAAGGCCCGCCGACAGACAGGCAGTCCGGACACCGTCTGTGCCTTTATCAAGACACAGACGACAAATACCTCCAAAAGAGTCAAAAAGATGCGTTTCATTATATATTAATTTTCATCATTACCCAGCGGGTTTTGTTCACACAAAGGGTTGACCAACGTCTCTGTGGTAGGGATAAGCCACTGCCAGAAGTTGCTGTCCTTATCGCGATGACGATTCTCCTCACCGATTCCCTTCGTGTCATACATATTATAGTTAGAAGCCTGAGGATCGACATTGTAGCCATTGGCTTTGGTGGTAGCCTTGGCACTAATCCATGCCTTATCACTCCCCGGATACTTCTGTGTGTCAGGAGCCGGACCGCGGTCCAAATCCTGATGCAGACGTTTCAAATCAAACCATCGGAAACCCTCTCCCCACAACTCGATGCGACGTTGGAAAAGAATCTCGTCCAGCAGAGCCTCACCGGTCGAGGTAGAGAGCACGTACTGCTTATCCCGGCTATGAGCCAGCGGATAGAGGGCCTGGGCCGCAGCCTCATCCTGCCCCAGGTGGCACAAGGCTTCTGCCTTAATCAGATAGAGTTCAGGCAGACGGACATAGGGAACGTCAGCCGTCACATTGTTGGCCGAACCTTTCGGCAATAAGAATTTATTACTCATGTAGTTGAAACGGTTGCCACTCGACGGATAGACCAACTTGGGCGCTTCACCTTCCACATTCTTATAGGTATGCGTTGTGGAGCCCTGCGCATTGGGAAACCAGATCAGCTTACGGTCATCCGTCAGCGAGATGCGGTCATAAAGCAATTTGTTGATGGCACGAGGCGTGTTCTTGTTGTACGAAGCCAGATTGTTGGAGCAGAAACTATGAAAATGTTTCAGACTCTTCTCCTGCGTGTCAACGCCAATCTTGCCCCACAACCACTCTATGCTGGACACCTGGCTCATGCGGTACTGCGTGGAGAGCCACGTCTGATAGTCGTATGTATCATCGTCCAGCAGAGCGCCACTGCCATTGATGACCTCGTCAGCCATATCTGCCGCCTCCTGCCAACGTCCCTGTGTGAGCAGTACACGTGCTTTCAACGAGCGGGCCACCCAGACGTTGATGTGTGTTTTATTGGTTCGTTCGGTCGTATAGGTGGCCAACAGACGAATCGCCTCATCCAAGTCCTGGTTAATCTGAGCATAGCACTCTTCCACCGTAGAGCGCGGCATGTTCTTCTTCTCGCAAGTCAGGTTCAGGATGCATCCGAGCTGCTGGTTGTTCTGTCCCGGCACGTAGCGCTCGCCATAGCATTGAGTCAGGAAGAAGAGGCTTAAGGCCCTATACGTCAATGCCTGGCCATGAATATAGTTTCGTGTCGTCTCATCGCCTTCGGCCTGCTCAATGTTATTGATTATCATGTTGGCATTGCCCAACACCCGATTCCAGAAACCGTAAAAGTAGGAAGCATCGGCATCCGTCGTATTCCGATGCCAATGTAAGCGGGCACAATCTGTAAACTTGGCATTGACCTTGGTGAAGATCAAGTCATCGGCCATCATGTCGGTCACCAACAGAAACATCTGGTATCCTCCATGACCATATTTGGTGTTATAGTCACTATCGTGCATCAGACGATGCAGACCATTGATGGCCATCATGGCATTATCTACCGAGGTGAACATCCTGTCCGCACTGATGTCATCCGTAGGAGCCGTATCTAAATAATCAGAGGAACAACCACTTGTACTCATCATGAGGACGAGCCCCAGCAACACTATCTGAAAAGTTTTCATCTGTATCATTATTTGTAGGATTAAAAATTGATGCTGATACCGGCAGTGAAAGCACGGGCCGGCGCGTAGGTGTCGCCATTGAGTTCGAAACCTCCCTCATTGAAACGGGGGAAGAGACCCTTCTTGGCTGTCAGCGAAATCAGGTTATCACCGGAAACGTAAATCTTGGCATTCTCCAAGCCAACGGTGCGAAGCCAACTCTTCGGGCAACTATAACTGAGGGTGATATTGGCCAAATCCAGTTCGTCAGAACTCCTCAGCCAACGAGTAGAATACTCGCCCATCAGGTCTGCCTGATCGTCGCCGTCGTCCGATAGACGCGGCACACAGGTGATGTCACCCGGTTGGGTCCAGGCTTGCAGAATGTCTGTGGAAAGATTCTGTGCGCTGCTGTTGTAGTTAGGATACATCAACTGGTAGTATGCCGTGTCATACATCTTTCCTCCCAGCTGGAAAGCGAGAGTAGCCTGCAACGAGAACCGCTTATAACCCGCCTGCAGCGTCAGACCACCGGTAATAGGAGGCAATCCGCTACCGGAATAGTCGTACTTGGCTTCCTCGACCGAAGTGGTATATGGCTTGCCATCCACCGTGACCAGCTGGCTGGCAGTGGCAGGGTCGGCAGGTTCATACAAGCTGCTGCCGGTAGCCGGATCCACGCCACGCCTCTGACGGAGATAATACTCATAGCGGCGATGTCCCTCCGCCATACGGAAGCCGGTATTGTCATTTAAGGCAGCCACCGGCACCTTCGTCATCTTGTTTTTCAGATAGGTCAAGTTAAAGTCAGCGCCCAGTTTCCATGTCTTGTTCTTGATGAAGTCTCCGCCTATGGTCAATTCAAAGCCACGATTGTACATGCTGCCCGCATTCATGTTGATTTTGTCCGAACCGGAAGAGGGAGAGAGGGGCACGCCAAAAAGCAGGTTGCCCGACATACGGTTGTAAAACTCGATGCTGCCCCGATAGCGCTTCAAGAAATTGAACTCCAGAGCCACGTCGAAGTTCTTGGACGTCTCCCACTTCAAATCGTTGTTGCCCAGGTTGCCGATGATGAAACCGGCCTCCTCACCATTCAAGGCACTCTCGTAGGTGCTCTGATAAGGATAGTATGAGCCTAAATCATCGTTGCCCACCACGCCATAGGAGGCGCGCAGTTTCAGCATGTCAATCCAATCCGCATTTTTCATGAAGTTCTCCTCATCGATGCGCCAGCTGGCACCGACCGACCAGAATGTTCCCCAACGGGCATCCTTGGAGAACCG
>CAMGAL010000263.1 GCA_946007445.1 uncultured Mediterranea sp. | reverse complement strand
GGGGGCAATGCCTGTCAGGTTGAACTGTCCGATGGACTTGTTCTGGGCAGCCATAGGACGCTCGCCTTGCAGCACGTGGATGGTCACCTCGGTCTGGTTGTCGGCAGCCGTCGAGAAGGTCTCGCTCTTCTTGCAAGGAATGGTCGTGTTGGCATCAATCAGCTTGGTCATCACGCCACCCAAGGTCTCGATACCCATGGAAAGCGGAGTCACGTCGAGCAGTACCACACCCTTGATTTCGTCGGTCAGCACGGCACCCTGTACGGCAGCACCTACGGCCACTACTTCGTCGGGGTTCACACCCTTGGAGGGCACCTTGCCAAAGAAATCTTCTACCAGCTTCTGCACAGCGGGAATACGGCTGGAACCACCCACGAGGATGACTTCGTCGATGTCTGAGTTGCCCAGACCGGCATCGTTCATGGCCTTCTTGCAGGGCTCCAGGCAAGCCTGAATCAAGTTGTGGGCCAAAGCCTCGAACTTGGCACGAGTCAGTGTCTTCACCAAGTGCTTGGGCACACCGCCTACGGGCATGATGTAAGGCAGGTTGATTTCGGTCGAGGTAGACGATGAGAGCTCAATCTTGGCCTTTTCGGCAGCCTCCTTCAGACGCTGCATAGCCATGGGGTCTTGCGTCAGGTCGGCGCCTTCGTCGTTCTTGAACTCTTCCACGAGCCAGTTGATGATGACCTGGTCGAAGTCGTCACCACCCAAGTGGGTATCACCGTTGGTAGAGAGCACCTCGAACACACCGCCACCGAACTCCAGGATAGAGATATCGAACGTACCGCCACCCAGGTCGAACACGGCCACCTTCATATCCTTGTGAGACTTGTCGATGCCGTAGGCCAAGGCTGCAGCCGTAGGCTCGTTGACGATACGCTTCACGTCCAGACCTGCAATCTGACCGGCTTCCTTGGTGGCCTGACGCTGCGAGTCGCTGAAGTAGGCAGGCACGGTGATGACTGCTTCCGTCACCTCCTGACCCAGATAGTCCTCGGCCGTCTTCTTCATCTTCTG
Source organism: uncultured Mediterranea sp. (assembly GCA_946007445.1). Classification (GTDB taxonomy): domain Bacteria; phylum Bacteroidota; class Bacteroidia; order Bacteroidales; family Bacteroidaceae; genus Bacteroides. The sequence goes on along the minus strand of CAMGAL010000263.1, from coordinate 2,654 downwards.
CAGAATCATGGCCGAAATCTCCTGCGGCGTATAGTGGCGGCCGTCAATGTTGACGCGCGGCATGTTGTTCTCGTTCACCACTTCGTAGGGCACGCGGGCAATCTCCTTCTGCACCTGGTTCCAGTTTTCACCCATGAAACGCTTGATGGAGTAGACCGTGCGCTTCGGGTTGGTGATGGCCTGACGCTTGGCAGGGTCGCCAATCTTACGCTCGCCGCCATCTACGAAAGCCACCACCGAGGGGGTCGTACGCTTGCCTTCACTGTTGGCAATCACTACAGGCTCATTGCCTTCAAATACGGATACACAAGAGTTTGTAGTTCCTAAATCGATACCAATAATCTTTCCCATAATCTTTATCTTTTTATTTGTTATTATTCAATCGTTAGTTTTCCTGTCTGCCTCGTGTGGCAGACGCTAACCTAAAGACAAAGGGCGTGCCAAGCGCTGTATGGGAAGAAATGGATGGCGAAGACTGACAAAGTGGCAGTAGTTATGCCTCGATAACGCCGCATTGGCGCAGAGAGTCAGCCCAGCGAGTGGCATCTGTCAGTGCCTGCTCTTCGGGAATGCCGAAGTGCTTCACCAACACGGCGGCGGCCTCATCGAGGGTGAAGTCGCGGCCAGCCAGCTCGTTCCAGAGCAGCACTGCCGTGTCGTTCAGAGAGATGACCTTGGTCATATCGGCATTGAGGCGGCCCTGGCCCACCACGAGGTTCTCACCGGCCACCTGCCGTACCTTATAGATAGATTTGATATGCATATGGATGAATTTTGAAGATTAAGTTTGCCGCAAAGGTAGTAATTAGTTATCTTTGCGCCAAAATAACCCAATGGATTTTATGGACAACAAAGTGATAGAGGAGAAGCGGTCTATGCCGCAAGTGCAGGAAATTGACCTGCTGGAACTGGCCAAGAAGGTGTGGAACGGTCGTAAACTCATCCTGAAAGTGTGCCTCATCGGTGCCGTTGTGGGGCTGGTGGTAGGCTTCAGCACTCCCAAGGAGTACACCTCCACCATCCTGATTGCTCCCGAAAGTACCGGCCGCAGCACTTCGGGCAGCATGAGTTCGCTGGCAGCCATGGCCGGTATCAATCTGGGAAGCTCCTCCTCGCGCGACGCCATCTATCCCGACCTCTATCCGGACATTGTCAGCTCTACCCCCTTCCTGGTCGGCCTCTTCGACCTGCCTGTGCACACTGCGCAGGACAGTACCTTGATGACCCTCTCCACCTATATAAAGGAGCATCAGAAGCGTCCCTGGTGGAGTGTCGTCACGGGAGCTCCCTTCCGCCTGATAGGCTGGGCCGTCTCCCTCTTGATGGAGTAGCCCGCAGAGAGCGAGGGCGAGAAGCCCGGGGATGTGTACGAACTCACTCGTGACGAGTCCGGCATAGCCGGTGCCATCAACCGCTGCATCCAGGTATCGGTGGAGAAGAAGACCTACGTCACCACCCTGCAGGTCTCCATGCAGGATCCGCTGATTGCCGCTACGGTGGCCGACTCTGTGCGTGCCCGCTTGCAGGACTACATCACCGAATATCGTACCGAGAAGGCCCGCCAGACCCTCTCCTACGTGCAGAAGCTCTATAAGGAGGCACAGGAGGAGTACTACAAGGCCCAGGAGCAGTATGCCCGCTATGCCGACGCCAACCAGAGCCTCATCACCCTGCGCTCGCAGGCCGAGGTGGAGCGCCTGCAGAACGAGCGCAACCTAGCCTACAGCACCTACACCCAGATGGCCCAGCAGCTGCAGATGGCCAAGGCCAAGGTGGACGAAATCACCCCGGTCTACACCATCATCCAGCCCGCTTCGGTGCCTCTGATTCCCTCCAAGCCCCGCAAGGCCATGATTCTCGTGGGCTTCGTCTTCCTCTGCGGAGTGGGCAGCGTAGGCTGGATACTCTTCCTACAAGACTGGTTCGAGAAGCGGAAGAAGGCCCAGTGACCTCCCCACCGTCTTCCAACCACCTGACGTAATCTTATGAACTACCAACAAATCCTTGAAAACATCTATCGGGAGATAGCGCCCTTGTCGCACGTGGGCAAGCAGGCCGACTACATACCGGCCTTGGCCGAAGTCAATCCCGACCAGTTCGGCATCAGCCTCCACCTGCTGGACGGGCAGACCTACGAACTGGGGGCCTCCGATGTGCGATTCTCCATCCAGAGCATCTCCAAGGTCTTCTCGCTGGCCATCGCCTTGAGCCTAGAGGGCAACGACCTGTGGCGACGCGTCGGCATCGAGCCCTCCGGCTCTGCCTTCAACTCGCTTGTCCAGCTGGAGTATGAGCACGGCATTCCGCGCAACCCCTTCATCAATGCCGGAGCCATCGTGGTGGCCGACGTGCTGCTGACCCACCTGCCCAACCCCGAGCAGTTCTTCCTCGACTTCGTGCGCACCCTGTGCGGCACCGGCACCATCTACTACAATCCGCGTGTGGCCACCTCGGAGCAGAGCACCGGCTACCTCAACGCCGCCATTGCCAACCTACTGAAGCACCACGGCAACATCCGCAACTGCATCGACGATGTGCTGCGCCTCTACTTCTCGATGTGTTCGGTGGAGATGAACTGCCGCGAGCTGTCGCGCGCCTTCCTCCCCTTTGCCCGCAGCAGCGAGCCCTTCTCCCTCGCCGGCGTGACGCTGACC
>CAMGAL010000262.1 GCA_946007445.1 uncultured Mediterranea sp. | reverse complement strand
GGTGACGAGATGGGCTCCATCACAGAGCGCACCTTCCCAGCCGCCTACGATGCTCTCACTGTCGCTTAGCAAGAAGCCTATCTGCGGACCGGCATGGATAAAGAACTGCATTCCCCGGTCGCGACCAAAGGCCAGGTGGGCCAGGAAGGGCATCTCCAGGTAGTTCATCTTGCGGGTATAGCTCAGTTCGGGATAGTCGATGTAGTGCTCATCCCATCCGCGCTGCGCATAGTTGAGCTCCACCTGCAGGCCGCAGATCATCTTGAAGAGTTTCTCGGAGATGTAGCGGGCCGTCAATCCTCCGTTGATGCCACCCAGCTGGGCTTGCTTTACGGTAGGGGTCAGGCTCACCGAGGCCATGTTCATACCGCCGTTGATACCCACGGCCAGGTTGTGACGCTGATCGCCTACCTGGGCCAAGGTGGTCGTGGTACCGGCCAGCAGAAAGAGAGAGGCCAGCAGCAACAAGCGACAGCCTATGGAGTGCTTGCCGGCCGCAACGGGATGTGCGATGGGGTGGTGGATGGAGTTCGTCATGGGGTCAGGGGATTAATCAAAGTCAAGCTTGAGCAACTCATAGTCGCGGGTGAAGTGTACGAAGAACACCTTGCGGTTGATGAAGCCGCCCCAGTTGTTGACGCGCGTAAACTTAAAGCCCGTCTGGATGGGCACCAGTCCCAGTTGGTTCATCTGCTCCTCGAAGCGGTTGCCGTAGCGGGCCATCCCCTTGAGGAAGAAGAAGCCGGTATCAAAGCCCAGCATGCCATACTTGGGGTAGCGGTCGTCCATCTCCTTGGCATACCAGCGGCGGTAGGCCGAGGTGAAGCGGATGGAGGCAGGCAGCAGGTTGTTGGTGTAGAACGACGAGTAGAAGTAGGTGTCCAGCTCGAAGAAGGCATCCAGGTGGTCCTTGGTGTAGGTCTGCCACTCGGGATAGCCAAAGAGGTGGATGCGCTGGTCGGGGTTCTCGCGCACGGTCAGTACCAGCTGGGGCAAGATCTTGATGAGGGTCAGGTTGCTGCCCGAGGTGGGTACGAAGAGGTTCTCTTTCGTGGTGCTGAGGCACTGCTTCAACTCCTCCGAGGTGGCTTCGTCGCTCACGCTGCGGGTGGCAATGCCCCGGGTGGCCAGCTCCTCTTTCAGTCCCTTGATGAATTCAGCCTTCTCCTTGCTCCCCTCCTGCGCTTCGATGAAGATAATCTGCTGCTGGGCAAACTGCCGCATGAAGTGGTCATACACCTCGGAGTAGAGGTAGGACTGGGGGGTGTTGACTTGATAGACCATGGGGTTGGAGAAGACGGCGTTGTCCTTCGAGGTGAAAGGGATGACAAGCCGGATATCGTGCTTCTTGCAATACTGGGCCAGGGGGGCGATATGCTCCTGATGGCGTGGGCCGAAGATGATGTCCATCTGCTTCAGCTCCTCGCGATGGAGCAGCGGCTGGATGGAGCTCTTTTCATCGCCCGAGTTGTAGGTGTAGAGGTCGATGTTCACCCCTGTGCGCTTCAGGCTATCTACGGCCATGAGGAATCCTTCGTAGTACTCCGTCATGCGCGAGCTCTCGGTCTGCGGCACATCCAGGAAGGGGAGGATCACGGCGGCTTTGATCACCTGATACCGTTTGGCGGGTTGGGCCGCTTCGTTGAAGAGCTGCTTGTCGGTGGGCACTTCGGTGGGTCGTGCCGTTTCGGTAGGGGTGGTGTAGGGGATACAGAGCAGGCTGCCCTTCTTCAGCTTGTCGCTTCCCCGGAGTTCGGGATTGGCTGCGATGAGCTGTTCCTGGCTGATGCCATACTGCCGGCTGATGCTGAACAGTGTCTCTTTCTTCTTCACCCGGTGCATCTCGCGGCAACGGGATGCTACGCCTTGTGGCTTGGTCTGGCGGGTGTCGGTCGCTTGGGATGCGGCAGGGGTTACACCACTCCCTGTAGTAGCGGCTACACCACTCCCTGTAGCAGGGGTGGACTCACTGGCTGGGATGCGGATGACCTGTCCGATGCGGAAGTTCTGTGCACTCAGTCCGGGATTGGCTGCACAGATCTGCTGGGCTGTACCGCCATACTTCACCGTCAGCCGGTAGAGGGTCTCGCCGGCAGCAATGGTGTGGAAGCTCTCTTCGCCCGCTGCTTGACTCCCTTTGCGCGGTATGCGGAGGGTACGTCCCGTGACAATCTTCTGGTCACTGCCTGGGTTGAGCTGTACAATCTCTTGCACCGTCACCCCGTACATGCTGGCAATGGAGTAGAGGCTCTGACCCTTCTCGATGGTGTGGAGAAAGCTGTTGTCCGCCTGTTGGGCCCAGCTCTTTCCCAAGGGGAGCAGGCTCAGCAGCAGCAAGCAAGCTATGCGGTTGATACGTTTCATGTTGTTCTGGTTGTTAAATAACTGCATTTGCACGGGCAAAATAGGCCCTTTGCGCGGCAAAGATAGTAAAAATTCCATTTTTTCATTCGTTATTCGCCAAGAAACCGCTATTTTTGCAGTGAGGTTTGTGGGAATGCTCCTTCTCCTGGTTGTAGAGCACCTGCTATACCTTATTATATTATAGGGAGTGCGAAAGGTTAGGATAGCGAGGCGTCCCTCCTGATCGGACGATAGCATATAAATGAACAACAATGGACGAAGCAGAACAGATTTCCGTATATGGTGCCCGTGTGCACAACCTGAAGAATGTGGATGTACAGATTCCGCGCCACAGCCTGACCGTCATCACAGGGCTCAGTGGCAGCGGCAAGTCATCCCTGGCCTTCGACACCCTCTATGCCGAGGGACAACGACGCTATATTGAGACCTTCTCGGCCTACGCGCGCAACTTTCTGGGCAACCTGGAGCGACCCGATGTGGATGAGATTCAAAGGCTTAGCCCCGTCATCTCCATTGAGCAGAAGACCACCAACAAGAATCCTCGCTCTACCGTGGGGACCACCACCGAAATCTATGACTTCCTCCGCCTGCTCTATGCGCGTGCCGGCGAGGCCTACTCCTATCTCTCGGGTGAGAAGATGGTGAAGTACAGCGAAGAGCAAATCCTCGACCTCATCCTCAACGACTATGCGGGTCGCAAGATTTACCTGCTGGCACCGTTGGTGCGGGGGCGTAAAGGGCATTATAAGGAGCTCTTTGAGCAGGTGCGCAAGAAGGGCTACCTCTATGTGCGCGTCGATGGCGAGGTGCGCGAAGCACTGCCCGGAATGAAGCTGGACCGCTACCGCACGCACGATGTGGAAGTGGTCATCGACAAGCTGAAAGTGCAAGACAAGGACGACAGCCGACTGAAGAGCAGTGTGGCTACGGCCATGCGACAGGGCGACGGATTGCTGATGGTGCTTGACCTGGAGACGGCTCAGGTGCGCCACTACAGCCGCCGATTGATGTGTCCGGTGACGGGTCTCTCTTACCGTGAGCCGGCCCCCAACAACTTCTCCTTCAACTCTCCTCAAGGGGCCTGTCCCAGGTGCAAAGGGCTGGGCGAGGTGAGCACCATGGCACTGGATAAGGTCATCCCCGACCGCAGCCTCTCCATACAGGATGGGGCCATCGTACCGCTCGGTAAGGGGAAGAACAGCATGATATTCTGGGAGATCAGTGCCCTGCTCGAGAAGTATGATGCCACGCTCAAGACCCCGGTCTGCGAGCTGCCTGATGAGGCGATTGACGACGTGCTCTACGGCAGCGAAGAGCGCATCAAGATCAAGAG
>CAMGAL010000261.1 GCA_946007445.1 uncultured Mediterranea sp. | reverse complement strand
GTCGGGTTCCACCTCACGGATGACCAGCGGCTCGTTGCCGGTGTTGCTGATGGAATAGGTGGCCGTGACGGGCTGTTTCCACTCTATCTGTCCGAAGTTCTGCGTCTCGGTGTGGGACGTAAAGCGTGCCTGGCCCCGGGATGTGAGAACGCAGGCCAGCACTATATATAAGATAAGGAGTCTCTTCATGACTGAACAAAGATATTTGCTTCGGCAAAAATAGCGTTTTTCTACGAAACACGCAAATCCTGTTTACTCCACTTGCAGGATTTGCGTGGCGGAGTGGGCGGCATACTCCGGCGCGTAAGCCGATTGCAGCGTGGCCACACCTCCCTGGTAGCGTCCTGCCCGCGTCACTCGGCAGGCGTACTCCACCGTATAGCTTCCTTTGCCCAGGTGGTCGATGAAGAAGTGGGTGGAGGCATCTTTCCGGTCGACGTAGTAGGCCAGGCGGTGTTCCCACGTGTAGCCCGATAGACTGCCGAGGGGCTGCAGGCAGGCGGCATGTCGCGCTTGCAGCTGCAGGATATCCATCGCGCGGTCCAGCCGCAACGTGAAGCGCTCGATGACCTTCTCGCCCACCTGCAACGGCGTGTCGGGAGTCACTGCCTGCAGGGTCTGCTTGCCGTGTCCGTCCATCCGCTCCACATAGTAGCGCTTCTCCACGGCCAGTGCTCCGCCTTGCTCGATCACCTCGCTCAGCGGCAGGCGGTATTGGGCATAGACGGCTCCCCAGGCCACACCTTCGTCATGCTTCTCGATGCGGACCTGACGGGCCTTGCAAGCCGGGTCGTCGGCCGGATAGCTCACTTGCAGGTAGTTCAGCCCGGGTATCTCTGCTTCTGTACTGTGCAGCTGCCGCTTGCCTAACGTCACGGTGGCATCGCCTTGGGCAGCCAGCAGGTCGTAGCCCCCGCAGAGCAGGGCATAGACGGCATCGGCCGTAGCGGTCGGGTTGCCCCAAGTGCGGGTCTGCTTCTGCTTCAGCAGCCAGAGCTTCATCTCCTCCACCAAGGCCTCATCCTCTCCCGTGAGGCGCAGGGCCTCCAGAGCGCGTACCTGGGTTGGTATGGGCTGCATCCCCCAGGCATAGGGCCTGTCTAAGAAAGCGAAATGGGCTCCCGTCTCCTCCTCTTGCACTAGGTGCTCGCGCAGCGAGGCCAGCACTCGGCGGGCAGCCTGCTTGCGGCCATTCTTCCACAAGATATAGGCGTTCTCAGCCTTTTCGCGCATGGAGGCTGTCGGAGATAACTTCTCCAGGCCATCCAGCAGCTTCTCTTGCTCGGTCAGGGCAGGGGAGCTTCCCTCCAGGGCTTTCAGGTAGAGGTAGGTTCGTGCCAAGTCTGTTCCTACGAAGGGTGGGTCAGCGGCTTTGCGCTTCTGCCGACAACTCTCCTCCACCTCTCGCTGCAGGTACGCCATTCCCTTCTGCTGCATCATCCGGGCCTCACCGGCCAGGGGTTGCCCTGTCAGCAGGGGCAGGCGCAGCAGCAGTTCGGTCACGTAGGCGGTCACGTAGCGGTTGCCTCTCATACCGAGATACCAGCTCCACGAGCCGTCCGCTCCCTGCAGGGCTTTCAACTTTTCTAGGGCGGTCCGTTCCTGCTGTTTCACCCGGTTGGGGTCGAACAGGGCGGTTAGCCGTGCCTGCCGCTCCGCCTCGTGTTGGGCTGCCAGCACCCAGGGACTCTCCTCCAGGAGGATATCCTTCAGCTCCTCGTTCTGCTTCAGGCGGTTCCCGGGTTCTTTTCCCTCACTCTGCTTCAGCTGCCAGGCCTTCAAGAGGGGCTCTATGCGCGGTTGCGAGGCTGCCATGTAGGCACCTAATTGTCCGGCATAGTAGGCCGCTGCCCAGCTCATGGCGTCGGCCCTTTCACCCGGACACGACAAGTCTGGCAATGCCTGCACGGCCAGCCAGGCAGGGTTGCCTGTCAGTTCCAGGGTCAGTCTGCGCGCTGTGGCCGCCGGACTTTGGTGGTTGAACAGGCTGTCCAAGCTATACACCTTGCTCTCCCGGCCTCGTACCTGCAGGGGCAGGGCTTCGGTCATCCATTGGCTCTGCGTCAGCACAGGCAGCAGGTGCTGCTCTCCGTCGCTGAAACCCTCTCCTTCGGCCACCATGCGGATGCCCACCAACTCCTGTTTGCCGCTCAGCTGCACCGGGAAGCGTACCACACACGAAGCCTGCGGCTCGCAGCTGAACTTCACCCGTTGCGTCTGCCACTTCTTGTCGCTGATAGGGTCGAAGAGCGTCAGTGTGGCCACCCCTTCCACACGACGTGAGGTCTGGTTGGCTACCGTAGCCGAGAGCTCGGTGCTATCGCCCGCACGGACAAAGCGGGGCAGGTGGGGTGTCACCATCCACTCCTTGGCCGTCACCACCGAAGCCTCCATTCGGGCTGTCTCCATCCGGCGGGTATGGGCATAGCCACGGAAGTTCCAGCGGGTCAGGCTCTCAGGCACCTGGAAGGAAAATACCGTCCGCCCCAAGGAGGCTGTGCGCAGATGGGGATAGAAGAAAGCCGTCTCGGCCAGCACTTTGCGCCAGGCGACTTCCGGCTGCTCCATCTCTTCCTCCCCGGCGGCTACTTCCTCCTCAAAGACCACTGCATCATTACTATCCATCTGCATGGAAGCATTCATACGGGTGGGAGCGGTTGAGGCCATGGTCTTATACCGGATTCCTTCTGCTCTTGCCAACTGCATGGGCAGAGAATAGGATACCAACCTGTCAAACCGGATGGTGGGCTCCTTCCACCACCGGCGTGGGAAGTCGAAGTAGAAACTCATACTGGCCTTCCATCCCTCCTGCCACCAGTGCGGACGGAGATAGATGGGGTAGGAGGAATGCAACCGCTGCGGGCGATAATAAATCTGATCCAGCGAGGCATCATACAAGGTGGCCAGCAGTTCGGCAGCGGCAGGTGCTCCCTGCTCATCTGTCAAAACCAACTCCCACACCTCTTCTTCGCCCGGGGAGATCCGGTCGCGGAAACTCTCCCACCGCCACTGCAGCCTCCGTTCGGGTTGCCGCCGTTTCAGTGTCACGCAGTGGGTGTAGCACTGGCCCTCTTTCACGAAGGCAAAACTCCAGGTGCCGCCCTTGCCCATACTCTCTCGATAGGGCACCTCCCAATGCACGATGGTGTCGCTCAGATAGCGGCAACCACGGCGGATGGCTCCGCCATCATCCACCTCGGTCCACATCAGATAAACCTCTTTCAGCGAGGTCCCTATCTCGAAGCGGGCGGGATGTTCGGCATCAAACTCTAACGTTTCTTCCCGGACGAAGAGGGGAGTGAACAGCGCCGGGCGCACATCGTGACGGGACATCATGGTGAACGGGTACGATTCGCTCTCCTCCTCCCGACCTAACGAGTCGGTCACTATGAACTGCAGGCGGTAGGCACCCGAAGGCAGCTGGCTCCAAGCCGTGCAGTCGGTGGGCTGATTGGGCATGAAAGGAGCTTCCTTCACGCACTCCTGCCGGGGCGACTGGCTGTAGAGCCGGTAGCGGGCCTTGGGGCACTGTGCCACCTGCTCGCGGTTGCTGATGCGGAAGCAGAGGTTGTGTAGCCCCTCCTCCTTGTAGAGCAAGTCGGGCAGTTGGGGGTCAAATAGATAGGCCTTCTCGCCGACTTCCCAGGTGTGGGTGGCGGTGTGAGCGGTTTCTGGTGGTGAGTGATGTTAGCTGTTGGT
>CAMGAL010000260.1 GCA_946007445.1 uncultured Mediterranea sp. | reverse complement strand
ACAACTGCGGCTATTATGACAACAACGGTCGTGGCTATGCCTGGATTGCCGGCGACGGCAAGGACCCCAAGTCCAACATCTTCCGCAACATGGTGTTCCGCAACAACACCTTCTACGACAGCCCGCGTACCTGCTTCTTCAGCGACAACAACAAGACCTTGGCTTGGCCACCCAGTGTGAGCTATCACATCACGCTGGAGAACAATACCTTCGTCAACTTCAGCACGCGCTCCTCGGGTCGCTATCTGGTGGACCTGCGCTACCTGCCCGGTGGCAGCTCCATCACCATCAAGAAGAACCTCTTCATCCAGACCTGTCAGGAGGGCGACACGCGCAACATGCAGTTTGAAGGCATTGACGTGCGCGAGCTCAAGGGCACCGGTCCGCGTGAGATAACCTTCGACATTGCAGACAACTACTCCTCTTGTAGCGATCCTTCCCGTCAGGCCGACGACAAGATCTTCACCGGTCATTCGTTCAGTGCCAAGAAGAACAGTCCCGTCATCTTTGCCGAGTATACCCCGGGTGTCATCAACGGACTCGATGCTCTGAAAGTCCGTGTAGGCGAGAATCCCATTCTGCCCACCGAGCTGATGGCCAACCCCAATCCCCCTCACAAGGATGGCGACAAGGATATGCACGAAATCTCGACCGAGCAGCTCATGAACGGCTTGAAGTTCAACAAGACCGACAAGGTGCTCAACCACGAAATCTACCAGAAGGGTATCGGTGACCCGCGCTGGAGATAACTCTGAGCAGCCATAGGCTCATCAATCCGGATAGCCGGCGGAACGTTGCGATAGACGCAGTTCCCGCCGGCTATCTTTTTTGCAACGACGTCATCATCAAATGGTTTCACACAACGTGTGATGGAAACTCGGGACGCACCTCAAAACAACCCTGCTATCCGCTCCAACCACTGGCGGTCGGTCTCGTCGAAAGTGTTCAGCTGGGCGCTGTCGATGTCAAGCACCGCCACCACCTGCTCACCGTGTAGGATGGGCACCACAATCTCGCTGCGCGAGGCACTGCTGCAGGCTATGTGTCCCGGGAAGAGCTCTACATCAGGCACCACCTGCGTACGGGCCTCGGCCCAGGCCGTGCCGCACACCCCACGTCCCTTGCGGATGCGGGTGCAAGCTATCGGACCCTGAAAAGGTCCCAGCACCAACTCCTCCTGCTCTCCATCCCTCACCACGCGATAGAATCCCGTCCACCAAAACCCGAAGGTGCTATGCAGCATGGCGGCCACATTGGCCATGTTGGCAATGGGGTCACTCTCGCCGCCGGTCACCGCCACCACTTGTGGCCATAGTTCGGCATACTTCTCCGCCTTTCCGGTAGCTGTAATGATTATCTCTCTCTCCATATTCTTCGTTGTTTTATGGATTCTTCATTCCATGATTCATGGTTGCGAATATAGGACTTTCCCGTGAGAAATGTACAAGCAGCATCAGTATTTTATCTTGAAATAATCCAATAATAACTTGTAATTGTCTTGCGCTGTCAGGCAGGTGTCTCTCAGGTACCCATTGATGTGTCCCCAGTTCTGAATACCGCGGTAGTAGAACAGACGTAGCTCCTCGGTAATGACAAAAGGCACATGGACACTTTGCAGGCATTGCCAGAATAGCAGCAATCGACCTACGCGACCGTTGCCGTCTTGGAATGGGTGGATGCGTTCGAAGAGAACGTGGAAGTTCAAAATATCGTCGAACTCCACCTTTTTGATTGCGTTGTATTCTGTAGTCAAGATTTTCATGCGTCTGTGAACATCCTTGGGCGGAGCTGTTTCTTCTCCGCCTACCTCATTGGGAAGTCGTTTGTAGTCGCCCACTGCAAACCAGGACTTATGGCTGTCGGAGGTATTCATCTTTAAGATAGCATGCAGTTGTTTGATGTGTGCTTCTGTGATTTTGTCCATGGCATGATCAATCACATAATCGATGCAACGGAAGTGATTGACGGTCTCCATAATATCATCTACCGATGTACTCTCTGTGGTGATACCAAGGGTGTTAGTCTCAAAGATAAAGCGAGTCTGTTCCTTAGTCAGACGACTTCCCTCCATGTGGTTGGAATTATACGTCAAATCTATCTGTGTACGATGATAGATGCCTCCATTCAATTTGGCTTCCTTTTCCTCGCTCAAACGGCTAAGCAGAGGACTCCATTTCCTTCGGCTTTTCTTGGGCAACTCAGCATCAGCAGGAATATTCCAGGTCTTTCCTGTCAGGAACGCACCCTTGATTTTCCCTTCTGCACAATAATTACGAGCGGTACGCTCACTAATACTGTATTTCTCAGCAAACTGAGCAACTGATAGGTATTCCATATTCCACAATGAGACTCTTGTCGGCAAATACTGATTCATAAATGAAGTGCAAATATGGCCATTCTTGCCGATACCGGCAAGAATAGGACCATAAAACTCGAAATATTTCGTGTTTTTATGCCGATGCAGGCCTATATTATTCATTTGCTTTTTCAATGAGGACAATCTCTTCATCGGTCAGGCCGTAGAGTGGATAGACGAGCCGGTCTATCTCGGCTGTTGATGGTCGTGGACAAATCTATCTCATGAAATAACGAATTACTGTTTTTTATTTGTAACTTTGCATCGGACATCTAAGAGATGTAATTTATCAGCAATGCGGCCATCTATTGGATACGTTGGTCTGATTCTTGGGGTTACCTTACTTTCATGTCCAAGATTTGATAATTAGTATTGCTGCATGGTTATGGATAAGAACGAAATTACTGATAGAATAGAATATGTTGTGACGTGTGTCGGAGCTTTCGCCCAGCGGTACAAACTATCTAACTCGCAGGCATATGCATATCTGCGACGTTTTACAGGCATAGATTTCCTGCTCGACTGTTATGCAGCCGAGCATACTCTCTCTATTGATGATGCGGTCTCAGACTTGCAGATTATCTGCCAACGGGAAGGGGGAAAGATAAAACCCTTGAAACGTATTGACATATGAACCAAGACATACAATTCCAAATCGAATGCCTTGCGGCTGAACTTGCTGAAATGCTCATGGTTGAATACGACTGGGATATTCGCCGTGCGCTTGACGAACTGTATGCTTCGACTACATTCGCTAAGCTAAACGACCCCGAATGTGGCCTCTATTACCAAGGTGCAGTTTACATTTTTCAATTTCTTAAATCCGAAATAGAAACTGGCAAAATCGCATAGGCAACGCTAATAGCAATTCTTTGGAGTTCTCGATGATTGCATATAGCTTTTCTAATTTGGTTGCCATCGTATTTCAAGATTAATAAAGGTGTCGGTCTCAGAAGGAAGAATAAAACCGCTTGATTCAGAAACAGCGAAACGTTACATGAAGTATATCCCTGTTTGGGCGTGAATTTCATTTGCCGGTAATTTGCCAAGAGAATGAAAGTAGAGATGGGGTGGAATATAATGTATTGATATTCAAATCATAATCGGTTTTGATTTCATTTGCTGGTCATTTGCTATCGGCGTTCAAAAAGACCGCATTAACGTATAAATATATGGCAAGAAGTGGATTTTAGGCTCGTTCGACATTTGGCGTGAATTTGCCTACCATCTTGTCATTCCAAGTCCCCATCACACTTTGTGTGAAACCGTTCGATGCTGCTGCTTAAAGGTTTCGTTATCGGTAGGCGGAGGCAATGAGGCGGGCTGAAGGCCCAGCAAGCTCTTAGCCC
>CAMGAL010000259.1 GCA_946007445.1 uncultured Mediterranea sp. | reverse complement strand
GCGGCGTATCTGGGTGCTGCTGAAGGAGGCACTGTTCTGGGTGATGCCCTCCTTCACAATCTGCAAGGCATCGCGTGCGGCGGTCAGCTCCTCGCGGTTCTGGTTGCGGGTCACTTCGGCCTTCTCATACTCCTCGCGGCTGATGAGCTCCTGCTTGAAGAGCTTGTCGATGCGTTGGAAGTCGGTCTCCGATTGGCGGCAGTTGATTTCGGCCAGGCGTACGCGGCTCTCGGCCGAGTTGAGTTGTCCCAGTTCGGGGATGACCTTCACTTTGGCTATCACCTCTCCCTGCTTCACCTGCTGGCCGGCCTCCTTGTACACCTCGGAGATGATGCCCGAAATCTGCGGCTTGATGAGAATCTCGTCGCGTGGTTCCACCTTGCCGGTGACGATGGTGGTCTTCTGCAGGTCGGTCACTTCGACTGCTTCTACCTCATAGCTGGGGACTTTGGGTTGTGACTTCTGATACAGGAACACGAATGTCCATACAAACAGCAGGCCGATGGCTGCCAACAGAACAAATCTGAAATACTTTTTTTTCTTTGACATGGTATGTGAGCTTTTGAGTTTTTAAGTTGGTGAGTTTTTTGAGTTTTTGAGTGTTGAGCGGATGCGGCTATTCGTCGCGAATGGCTTCGATGGGGCGGATGCTCATGGCTCGGAAAGCCGGTGCCAGCCCGGCCAGCATACCCAGTACGGCCAGTAGCGAGCAGGTGCCGATGGCCATCAGGAAGCTGATTTGGAAGTTGGCTTGTGTGCCCGAACTGCTGATGAGCGTCTCCACCAGCTGCAAGACGCCCACGGCAAAGGTGATGCCCGACAGGCCGGCCAGCAACGTCAGCACCAGGCTCTCGCTCAGAATCTGCTGGAGGATGTCGGTGGGTCGGGCACCGATGGCGCGGCGGATGCCTATCTCGGTGGTGCGCTCCTTGACGGTCACCATCATGATGTTGCTCACGCCGATGGCTCCTGCCAGCAGGGTGCCCAGTCCGACCATCCACCCCAAGGTGCGGATGCCGCGGAAGAGGCTGTCCACCATGCTGAACATGGCTTCGGCATTGACACGGACCACGGCCTGCTTGTCGTCGGGGTGAATCATGTGTGCCCGTTTCACCACGGCCTCCACCCGCTTTTCGAGGTCGGAGATGGAGTAGCCGGGGCGGGCGGTATAGCAGAGCAGCTCCATACGGTTGCCCATGTTGTAGTGCTGCTGCATGGTGGTGAAGGGGATGGCGATACTGGTCTGGGGATTGCCATCGATGCTCATGTTGCCCGACGCATTGTTCACGCCAATCACCTGGTAATAGAGTCCATTGATGCGGATGAACTGGCCGCAGGGGTTGCCTCCTTCGGGGAAGAGAGTCTCATAGATGCGCTTGCCGATGACGCACACCTTGCGTCGCTGCATCACGTCGGCATCGTTGAGGAAGCGTCCGTAGAGGATGACGGGCTCTTCTATCCGGCTGTACTCCTTGAAGATGCCCTTCAGGGTGCTGCTGATCTGCTCTTTGCCCCGCACGGCGGTCATGCCCCACTTGGCGTTGCTCGGCGTGATGATGTCCAGTTGCGGCACCTCGCGGCGGATGCGTTCCAGGTCGGCCATCTCCAGGCTCCACCAGCGTCCCTTGCGGAATCCGCGGTAAGGCTTGCTGGTCTGGTTGTAACTCATGAAGCCCGAGTTGGTGGCAAATCCCTGGAACTGGGCCGAGAGGTAGTTCTGCAGCCCCTGGCTGCCCCCCATCAGGGCCACCAGCATGAAGATGCCCCAAAAGATGCCGAAGGCCGTCAGCAGGCTTCGCGTCTTGTTGCGGGTGATGGTGACGAGGATTTCCTCGCAGGTATCTTTGTCGAATCGCATAGTTTCTGTATGAAGGATGAATAATCGGTTGTCAGTTGGCATTCAGGGCCTCTACGGGGCGTATCTTCGTGGCTTTGCGGGCGGGGAAGAGACCGGCCAGGGTACCTGCAATGACCAGTGTCAAGGTAGCTTGGATGGCAATGTGGAGGTCAACGGTCGGGTCGCGGAACACGGTGGCTTGCGCCACGCCCATGTCCAGTACCTGCTCGCCTGCCACCTGGTTCATCCACTCCGTAGCAGCAATGCCCGCCACCATGCCCAGGTAGCCGAAGAAGGTGGTGATGGCCACACTCTCTGCCACAATGAGCCACAGGATGCTGCGTGGCTTGGCTCCCAAAGCCTTGCGGATGCCGAACTCGCGGGTACGCTCCTTCACGGTGATGAGCATGATGTTGCTCACACCCACGATGCCACTCAGCAGGGTGAAGATGCCGATGACCCAGATGGTGATGCGCAGAGCGTTCTCGGCCGACTGGTTTTGGGCATATTGGCGCATGTGGTTCCACACGAAGAGGGCACTGCGGTCCATGGGGTCAAATTGCTGCAGCGAGCCGATGGTGCGGCGGTAGTCTTGCTCAAAGGCTTCGGCCGTGGCCTCATCGTTCACGTTGCGCGTCACCATCAGCAGCGAGGTGAAATCATCCTCTTTCTGATAGACGAGTTGCAGGGTCGTGAAGGGTACGAAGGTGGGAGGCGAGAAGGACTCCTGATCGCTGAACACTCCGATGATGAGGTAGTTGAAAGAGCCTGCTTTCACCTGCCGTCCTACGGCACGAGCCTTCTCCATCCTATCGCCGAAGAGCATCTCTACCGTCTTCTCATGCAGGACAACGACCTTGCGCTTCTGCTCGATGTCTACCTGGTTGATGAATCGTCCATGCTTCATGGAGATACCCTCCATCGAGGGGTGGTTGGGCCATACGCCCGTCAGGGTCGTGCGGACGTGGTCGCTGCCATTGGCCAGCACGACACCGCTTTGCTCGATGACGGCTTCGGCCTTCTCCACGCGGTCGTCCATGTCGGTGGTGGCTTGCAGTTCGCGTTGGGTCAGCTCGATGGCTCGTCCGCTCTTCAGTCCTTTGTAGGGCTTGCTGGTACGTCCCGGCCACACCTGCATGGCGTTGAGTATCAATTCGTCCGATTGTCCCGAGGTGGCGTTGAGCAGTCCGTTGCCGGCTCCCAGCAGCACGATGAGCATGAAGATGCCCCATGCCACGGCAAAGCCGGTCAGTGCCGTGCGCAGCTTGTTGCGTCGGATGGTGCTGTATATTTCTTGTATGAGGTCAAACATGGATGTGTGGGTTTTACTTCATGAGTCCACCTTGCCCGAAGGGGCTGGAGTCGTGGTTCAGATTCTCTTCGATGCGGCCTATCAGTCCGTCTTTGATGTGGATGATTTTGTCCGTCTGATTGGCCACACCACTCTCGTGCGTCACCACCACAATGGTCATGCCCGTCTGGTGCAGCTCCTTGAGGATTTGCATCACCTCGACCGACGTCTTGCTGTCGAGGGCACCGGTCGGTTCGTCGGCCAGGATGATTTGGGGTTGGGTGATGAGGGCTCGGGCAATGGCCACACGCTGCTTCTGTCCGCCGCTCATCTCGTTGGGCAGGTGGTGTGCCCACTCCTTGAGTCCCAACCGGTCGAGGTACTCCAGAGCCAGGGCGTTGCGCTTCTTGCGGCTCACTCCTTGATAGTAGAGGGGCAGGGCCACATTCTCCATGGCATCCTTGAAGGGGATGAGGTTGAACGACTGGAAGATGAAGCCTATCATGCGGTTGCGCAGCTCGGCGGCGCGGCTCTCGCTGAGGTCTTTGATGAGGGTGCCATTCAGATGGTATTCCCCTGTGTCGTAGTTGTCCAGTATG
>CAMGAL010000258.1 GCA_946007445.1 uncultured Mediterranea sp. | reverse complement strand
GTACAGCCTTGGTGCTGAGCGCTTCCCTGCTGCTGGCAGGATGCGGCACGACAATGAACAATACCACGAAAGGTGGCATCATCGGTGGCGGTTCGGGCGCTGCGGCCGGAGCCATCATCGGCGGACTGATAGGCAAGGGGAAAGGAGCGGCCATCGGAGCGGCCCTGGGTGCGGCTGTAGGCACGGGAACCGGAGTCATCATCGGCAAGAAGATGGACCAGAAGGCGGCTGCCGCCGCACAGATAGAGGGTGCGGAGGTAGAGATGGTGACCGACACCAACGGACTGGATGCGGTGAACGTATCCTTCGCATCGGGCATCCTCATCGGATTCCACTCGGCGGCGCTGAGCAACGCTGACAAGAACTCCCTGCGCGAGCTGGCCCGCATCCTGCGCGACGACACCACCACCGACGTGGCCATCTACGGACATACCGACAAGGTGGGCACCTACGAGGCCAACGTGAAGGTGTCCAACAACCGTGCGTCGGCCGTAGAGGCCTTCCTGCGCGACTGCGGCGTGAGCGGTGCACAGATCAAGGAGGTGAAGGGCATGGCCTACGACCAGTACGACGAGAGCAAGACGGCCGACCAGAACCGTCGCGTGGAGGTCTACATGTATGCCAGCCAGGAGATGATTCAGCAGGCTCAGCGTCAGGCACAGTAGGCGATTTTTCCTTGTTTTTTCCATAAAACGTATGTACTTCAACGTTTTTTTCCTACTTTTGCACTTTCATTGCAATATTTCAAGTAGGAAATAAACTAAAAACATATCATCGTGGGAGAAACAAAGTATATTTTCGTCACCGGTGGCGTAGCCTCCTCATTGGGCAAAGGCATCATTTCATCCTCCATCGGCAAACTCTTGCAGGCAAGAGGGTACAAAGTGACCATCCAGAAGTTTGACCCGTACATCAACATCGACCCGGGCACACTGAACCCCTATGAGCACGGCGAGTGCTACGTCACGGTGGACGGCCACGAGGCCGACCTCGACTTGGGACACTACGAGCGATTCTTGGGCATACAGACGACCAAGGCCAACAACATCACGACGGGACGCATCTACAAGAGCGTCATCGACAAGGAGCGTCGTGGCGACTACCTGGGCAAGACCATCCAGGTCATCCCCCACATCACCGACGAAATCAAGCGCAACGTCAAGATGCTGGGCAACAAGTATAAGTTCGACTTCGTCATCACCGAAATCGGCGGCACCGTGGGCGACATCGAGTCGCTTCCCTACCTGGAGAGCATCCGTCAGTTGAAGTGGGAACTGGGCAAAGATGCCCTCTGCGTACACCTGACCTACGTGCCCTACCTGGCCGCTGCAGGCGAGCTGAAGACCAAACCGACGCAGCACTCCGTGAAGGAGCTGCAGAGCGCGGGCATCCAACCCGACATCCTGGTACTGCGCACCGAACACCAGCTGAGCACCAACCTGCGTCGCAAGGTGGCCCAGTTCTGCAACGTGGACGAGGAGGCAGTGGTGCAGAGCATCGACGCACCGACCATCTACGAAGTACCCATCCTCATGCAGGAGCAGAAGCTGGACGCTACCATCCTGCGCAAGATGGGCCTGCCCGTGGGCGACACCCCGGGACTGGGTCCCTGGCGTGCGTTCCTGGAGCGTCGTCACAAGGCCGAATCGACCCAACCGCTGCACATTGCGCTGGTGGGCAAGTATGACCTGCAAGACGCTTACAAGTCCATCCGCGAAGCACTGTCGCAGGCAGGCACCTACAACGACCGCAAGGTGAAGGTGGACTTCGTGAACAGCGAGAAGCTGACCGACGACAACGTGGCCGAGGCCCTGAAGGGCATGTCGGGCGTGCTCATCGGTCCCGGATTCGGCGAGCGTGGCATTCCCGGCAAGTTTGTGGCCATCAAGTATGCACGCACACACGACATCCCCACCTTCGGCATCTGTCTGGGTATGCAGTGCATTGCCATCGAGTTTGCACGCAATGTGCTGGGCTATGCCGATGCCAACAGTCGCGAGATGGACGAGAAGACCCACCACAACGTCATCGACATCATGGAGGAGCAGAAGTCCATCACCAACATGGGCGGCACCATGCGTCTGGGTGCTTACGAGTGTGTGCTCCAACCCGGCAGCAAGGCCTACGAGGCCTACGGCACCGAGCACATCCAGGAGCGTCACCGCCACCGCTACGAGTTCAACAACGCATACAAGAACGAGTACGAGGCCGCCGGCATGAAGTGTACGGGCATCAACCCCGAGTCTGACCTGGTAGAGATTGTAGAGATACCCACGCTGCAGTGGTTCGTGGGCACGCAGTTCCATCCCGAATACAGCAGCACCGTGCTCCATCCGCACCCGCTGTTCGTATCGTTTGTGAAGGCAGCCATCGAGAATGAGCAAAGCAAGTAATTCCTTTATTTATATCCTATTATTGAAGTAAGTTTAGAATGGACAAAAACACCATCACCGGCCTGGTGCTGATAGGCATCCTGCTGGTAGGCTTCAGCTACCTGAGCCGTCCCAGCAAGGAGCAGCAGGAGGCGTGGCAGCGCTACAACGACTCCATTGCACTGGTTCAGCAGCACGAGGCCGACCTGAAGGCCAAGGCAGAAGCAGCGCTGGCCAACGAGAAGGCAGCTGCGGCCAACGACTCCACCGGCCTCTTCTTCCAGGCACGTCAAGGTGCCGACGAGATCATCTGCATCGAGAACGACCTGACACAACTCTACCTCAACACCCGCGGCGGCAGCATTGCCAAGGTGGTGCTGAAGGAGTATAAAGAGCAGGACAAGCAGACCCCCGTACGCCTCTTCGAGAGCGACGACGTGCGTCTCAACTACCTCTTCTACAACCAGCGCGAGACCATCCAGACGGAGGAGTACCACTTCACACCCGTCCAGCGCTCAGACAGCGCAGTGACCCTGCGTCTGGCCGCTCAGGAGGATAGCTACATCGACTTCACCTATACCCTCCACCCGGGCAGCTACCTGGTGGACTTCACCATCCGTGCCGTGGGCATGGAGGGACGGCTGGCCTCCAGCAAGCAGTCGGTGGACATCGAGTGGAGCCAGCGTGCCCGTCAGATTGAGAAGGGCTACACCTACGAAAACCGCTTGGCCGAACTGACCTACCGACGCACCGACGAGAGCGTAGAGACCCTTTCGGCCGCCAAGGACGACCAGCAGGAGATAGAGGGCGATGCCCAGTGGATTGCCTTCAAGAACCAGTTCTTCTCGGCCGTCATGCTGACCGACGCAGGCTTCCAGCAGGGCAAACTGACCTCCAAGATGGAACCCAAAGACAGTGGCTACATCAAGCGCTACAGTGCAGAGATGAGCACCCCCTTCGACCCCACCGGCCGCGAGGAGAGTCACCTCTACTTCTACTTCGGTCCCAACCACTACAAGACACTCAGCGCGCTGGACGACGGCACCCACTCCGACTGGGAGCTCAACCGACTGGTCTATCTGGGCTGGCCCCTGCTGCGCTGGATCAACAAGTGGTTCACCATCAACCTCTTCGACTGGCTCACCGGCTGGGGTCTCAGCATGGGTGTGGTCTTGCTGCTCATGACGCTGATTGTCAAGATTGTCATCTATCCCACCACGTGGAAGACCTACATCTCGTCGGCCAAGATGCGTGTGCTGAAACCGAAAATCGACGAGATCAACAAGCGCTATCCCAAGCAGGAGGACGCCATGAAGAAGCAGCAGGAGGTGATGCAGCTCTACAGTCAGTATGGAGT
>CAMGAL010000257.1 GCA_946007445.1 uncultured Mediterranea sp. | reverse complement strand
GGGGCTGGGTCCCGCAGCTGCCGCTGGCGTTGGCTGGGGCGGCGGGTGGGCCGGGCCGGGGGGGGGCAGCGGCGGGACAGCCTCTTTCTGGGGGGCATGATAGCCATGTCGTCCACTACCATTATATATAAGGCGTTCGATGACATGGGGTTGGGCAAGAAGCAGTTTGCCAGCCTGGTGCTGAGCGTGCTGATACTGGAGGACATCCTGGCCATTGTCTTGATGGTGATGCTTTCGACGATGGCTGTAAGCCACAATTTCGAAGGGACGGAGATGCTGGCCAGCATTGCCAAGCTGCTCTTCTTCCTCATCCTGTGGTTTGTGGTGGGCATCTACCTGATACCGGTCCTGCTGAAGAAGTGCCGCCGGCTGATGGGCGACGAGACGCTGCTCATCGTGGCGCTGGGCCTCTGCTTTGGCATGGTGGTGGTGGCGGCCCACACCGGCTTCTCGGCGGCTTTCGGGGCCTTCATCATGGGCAGCATTCTGGCCGAGACGGTGGAGGCGGAGAACATCCATCGGCTGGTCAGCCCGGTGAAGGACCTGTTTGGCGCCATCTTCTTCGTGTCGGTGGGTATGATGGTGGACCCGGCCATGATAGCCGAGTATGCCTGGCCCATTGTGGCCATCACACTGGCGGTCATTGGCGGCCAGGCGATGTTCGGCACCTTGGGTGTACTGCTCTCTGGCCAGTCGCTGAAGACGGCCATTCAGTGTGGCTTCAGCCTGACGCAGATTGGCGAGTTTGCCTTCATCATCGCTTCGCTGGGTGTGTCGCTGGGCGTCACCAGCAGTTTCCTCTATCCCATTGTGGTGGCGGTGTCGGTCATCACCACCTTCCTGACTCCCTACATGATTCGTCTGGCCGACCCTGCCTGGCGCTTCGTCGATGCCCATCTGCCGGCCCGCACGCGCAGCTTCCTCGGCCGCTACACCTCCAGTGCTCCTACGGTCAATCATCAGAGCCTGTGGCGTAAGCTGATTGTGGCCTTGGTGCGCATCACGGTGGTCTACTCCATCGTCAGCATTGCCGTGGTGGCCCTCTCGTTCCGGCTCCTGGTGCCGCTCTGTCGGGCCAGCCTACCCGGCGTGTGGGGCTCGCTGGTGGCGGCGGCGGTCACCATACTCTGCATAGCCCCGTTCCTGCGGGCCATCATGATCAAGAAGAACCACTCCGTGGAGTTCGAGACGCTGTGGAAGGAGAATCGCAGCCACCGTGCCCCGCTGGTGGCTACCATCGTACTGCGCTTGCTGCTGGCCGTCTCGTTCGTCATGTTTGTCATCGGCGGCCTGTTCGACATCTCCGTGGGGCTGGTGCTGGGTGCCGCCCTCATCATCGTGACGCTGATGATACTCTCCCGTCGGCTCAAGCGCCAGAGCATCCTCATTGAGCGTACCTTCTTCCAGAACCTGCGCTCGCGCGACGCGCGGGCCGAATACCTGGGCGAGAAGAAGCCTGCCTACGCCGGTCGTCTCCTCTCGCGCGACATGCACCTGGCCGACTACGACGTGCCGGCCGAGTCGGAGTGGGTGGGGCAGACGCTGGGCCAGCTGCGCTTCGGCAGCCTCTATGGCGTGCATGTGGCCTCCAT
This sequence comes from uncultured Mediterranea sp., assembly GCA_946007445.1. Lineage (GTDB taxonomy): Bacteria > Bacteroidota > Bacteroidia > Bacteroidales > Bacteroidaceae > Bacteroides. The sequence continues at coordinate 2,139 of CAMGAL010000257.1, read as the reverse complement.
CCTGAGGGGGCACAAGCGCATCAACATCCCCGGGGCCGACGAGCGCATCTATGCGCACGACAAGATACAGGTCATTGCCACCGACGATGAGCTCCTCTACTTCGGGCAAGCCTTGCAGCGGGCCGCCGTGCTGGACGACGACATCGTGGAGAAGAGCGAGATGGTGCTCCGCCGCTTCCTCATCACGGCCGGCTCCCCCTTCTGCGGACAGACGCTGCAGCAGGCAGGCATCCGCCAGCACTACCGCTGCCTGATTGTGGGCGTGGAGCGTACTGCCGACACCCTCTGTGCGCCCAATCCCAGCGAACCCTTCCACGAGGGTGATGTGGTCTGGATAGTGGGGCAGGAGAGTGACGTGCTGCGCGTGGCCGGCGAAGAACAACTATTGAACTAATCCTATTATATACGAATACCCTAAAACTGATTATTGTATGAAAAGTGATCCGAAAGAGTGTCTCTACTGTCAGAACAACGAGACGCTGCACAACCTGATGATTGAAATCGCTCCCTTGAGCGTATCGCGTGCCTTCCTCTTCAAGGAGCAGACCTATCGCGGCCGTTGCCTCGTGGCCTACAAGGACCATGTGAACGACCTCAACGAACTGAGCGACGAAGAGCGCAATGCCTTCATGGCCGATGTGGCCCGCGTGACCCGCGCCATGCAGCAGGCCTTCCAACCTGAGAAGATCAACTATGGTGCCTACAGCGACAAGCTCTCGCACCTGCACTTCCACCTGGCTCCGAAGTATGTGGACGGTCCCGACTACGGCGGCACGTTCCAGATGAATCCTGGCAAGGTCTACCTCTCCGATGCGGAGTATCAGGAGCTGATTGAGGCCGTGAAGAAGTATCTTTAAGAAAAGCCCTTGTTTGCAGGCAAAGAGGGTGTATCATTTGAAACCACGGATTTTCACAGATAAGACGGATCCATACAATAAATAATCCGTTTATCATCCGTGTAAATCCGTGGTTTCCATGATGAACAGGGCTTTTCCTACGGTCGCGACTTACTGATTTTCTGCTCAATGTAGAAGGCAATCAGAAGACCGATGCCTCCGAACAGCAAGGTACATGCTCCATAAATGGTCTCTCTAATCAGCCCGTAATGTGCGCAGAAGTCTCTGAAGATGTAGTGGATGAAGAAAGCCACCAGCAATCCCAAGCCCATGCCGGCAAGCAGACATCCGAATTTCAAAGCGGAGAAAGACCTGCTCTTGAACATGGGCAGATAGAACTGCTTGTCTGTTTCATTGCTCTCCAATAGCTTTTCACCCAATTTCTCGATGATGGCCATCCGCTCTTTTCTGCAAACTACCAGTTCGAAAATCCGGCAAATACCCCAGGTGATGATACCCAATACGGCTGATGCTGTCAAAAACTGTTCCATAATTACTTTTTTTATTGATTAATTGATTGATTGATTCTGTTCTTTAGACGCAACAAACAGTAAAGGGTTACACTCCCCGGGGGAAAAATAATATTTGCCTGAAGGTTGTAACCTGATGAGACTTTCTGCGTCTATAGAGGTGAGATGCAACCACACGAGTCACATATTATCCGAGAGATTCTGAACGGGAAGACCGAAAAATATGCGTACTTCCTGAACCGCTATGGTCAGCAGGTGTTTGCACTGGTGGTACGAATCGTGGGCAGTCAGGAAGAGGCGGAGGAAATCACACAGGATGTTTTCCTGAAAGCGTTTCAGCAGCTCTCTTACTATCAAGCCGACAGTGGCTTCTCTACCTGGATTTATCGGATTGCTGCCAACATGGCCATCTCAGCTGTACGAAAACGGAAGTACGAACTGTTGCATCTGGATGAGGCTGCTTTTGCCAATTTGCCGGATGAACTGGTGGATGAGGCGTTGGACGACGAGAGAGAATGGCGGCTACAACGCCTTTCGGCGGCCATAGAGAGGCTCGATGCCGACGAACGCGCCCTCCTGACGCTCTACTATCAGGAGGAGAAATCGATTCGCGAAGTGGCCTACATCCTGAAGATCAGCGAAAGCAATGCCAAGGTCAAACTCCACCGTACGCGCAAGAAATTGTATTTATTGATTCAAACAGAAGAATGATGAAACAACACTTACAGGAAAAGGGCTTGAGAATAGCGCTGGGAGAGGTTACCGGCCGATTT
>CAMGAL010000256.1 GCA_946007445.1 uncultured Mediterranea sp. | reverse complement strand
AGGGCTCGATAAACTGCTGGTGCATGGGCTTGAGCACGCGGGTGTAGCGCTCCATGACGGCCTCGGCCGTGCGTCCGCGCTCGATGACGTCACGCTGGATGACGCGTATCAGCCGCTCGTCGGGGTCGGCATCAACAAAGACCTTGAGGTCCATCATCTGGCGCAGCGTGGGGTCGCAGAGAGCCAGGATGCCTTCGATGATGATGACTTCGCGCGGCTCGATGTGGATGGTCTCGGACTGACGGGTGCAGGTCAGGTAGGAGTAGATGGGCTGCTCGATGCTCTGCCGGTGGCGCAACTGGGCGATGTGTGCCGACAGGAGTTCCCAGTCGAAGGCGTCGGGATGGTCGAAGTTGATGTTCTGACGCTCCTCCACAGGTACGTGGCTGCTGTCCTTGTAGTACGAGTCTTGCGGCAGCAGCACCACTTCGTCTGCTGGCAGACTATCCATGATTTTCTTCACGACGGTGGTCTTTCCTGAACCGGTGCCGCCGGCAATTCCGATAATTAACATCCTTTTCTGAGTAGGGTTTTAAAAGATAATCATTACTTTTGCCACGGCTTGTCGGCCGTTTTGGGCTGACAAATATAGGAACAATTCATTAAAACTGCAACAATTATGGTGAAACACATTGTATTATTTAAGTTGAAGGACGCTGCATCGGCCGATAGCAAGCTCGAAGCTGCCCGCCGCTTCAAGGAGGCCATTGAGGCATTGCCCGCCGTCATCCCTTCGATTCGTCGCATCGAGGTGGGGTTCAATATCAACGAGGCCGAGAGCTGGAGCATCGCTCTCTACAGCGAGTTCGACTCGCTGGCCGACGTGAAGGCTTACGCCGTACACCCCGCCCATGTGGCTGCCGGCAAACTGCTGGCCGAGGTGCGTGAGAGTCGTGCCTGCGTGGACTACGAAGTGTAATTGAAAGAAATTTCAAACTTTTTGTGATAAATGTTTGGCAGATACGCGGGAAAGATATACTTTTGTCGCGTCTAAAAAGAAAAATGAAATGAAATACCCGGTCAACATCCATCTGCATCATCACCATCATAGCAAACCCACCCGGTAGGCTTAGGTTGACGTGTAGATAGGTGAACGACCAGAGACAGATACCACAACGAGGCTTGCCGATGAGAAAGAGGCAAGCCTCTGTTGTTTTTATATAAACTTAAAAACTTAAAAACTCAAAAAATCAAAATCATATGCTTAGAATTGCCGTACAAGCCAAAGGCCGACTTTACGATGAAACCATGTCGTTTCTTGAGGAGGCCGACATCAAACTCTCAGCGAGCAAGCGCACCCTGCTCGTGCAGTCATCCAACTTTCCTGTCGAAGTACTCTTCCTGCGCGACGACGACATTCCACAGACCGTAGCCACCGGCGTGGCCGACATCGGCATCGTGGGAGAAAACGAATTTGTGGAGCGTGCCGAAGATGCCCAAATCGTGAAACGACTGGGCTTCAGCAAGTGCCGCCTCTCCCTGGCCCTGCCCAAGGATATAGACTATCCCGGCGTGCAGTGGTTTGAGGGCCGCAAGATAGCCACCAGCTATCCGGGCATCTTGCGCAGCTACCTGAAGGAGAAAGGGGTGAATGCAGAAATCCACGTCATCACCGGCTCGGTGGAGGTGTCGCCTGGCATCGGGCTAGCCGACGCCATCTTCGACATCGTGAGCTCCGGCTCTACGCTGGTTAGCAACCGCCTGAAGGAGGTGGAGGTTGTCATGAAGTCGGAGGCACTGCTCATCGGCCACAAGAACCTCTCGCCCGAGAAGCAGGAGATTCTGCAAGAACTGCTCTTCCGCATGGATGCTGTGCGCACGGCCGAGGACAAGAAGTATGTCCTGATGAATGCCCCCAAGGAGAAACTGGAGGAGATCATCTCCGTGCTGCCCGGCATGAAGAGCCCCACCGTCATGCCCTTGGCGCAAGAGGGATGGTGCTCGGTACACACCGTACTCGACGAGCAGTGCTTCTGGGAGATTATCGGCAAGCTGAAGGCACTCGGTGCCCAGGGCATCCTGGTGCTGCCCATCGAGAAAATGATTGTCTGACACGAGAGGGAGGAACCAGTCATGAAGATATGCAGATATCCCTCGGCCGACCAATGGCCCGAATTGTTGCAACGCCCTGTGCTCGACAACCAGAGCTTGCAACGTGTGGTAGCCGACGTGCTGAACCGTGTCAAGAACGAGGGCGACCGCGCCGTGCTCGAGCTGGAGGCCCGCTTCGACCATGTGGAGCTGGAGAGCCTGGCCGTGACCGAAGCTGAGATGGACGAGGCCGAGACCTTGGTGGATGAGGAGCTGAAAGCCGCCATCCGCCTGGCGAAAGAGAACATCGAGCCCTTCCATGCCGCCCAGCGCTTTGAGGGCCGACCCGTGGAGACCCGTCCGGGTGTGACCTGCTGGCAGAAGGCAGTGGCCATCGAGAAGGTGGGCCTCTACATCCCCGGCGGCACGGCACCCCTCTTCTCCACCGTGCTGATGCTGGCGGTGCCGGCCCGCATTGCCGGTTGCCGCGAGGTAGTGCTTTGCACCCCTCCTGCTGCCAACGGCAAGGTACATCCGGCCGTACTCTTCGCTGCCCGCACGGCAGGCGTCACCCGCGTGTTCAAGGCCGGTGGCATCCAGGCCATCGGCGCCATGGCCTACGGCACGGAGAGTGTGCCCAAGGTCTACAAAATCTTCGGCCCCGGCAATCAGTATGTCACCGCCGCCAAGCAGCAGGTCAGCCTGCGCGATGTGGCCATCGACATGCCCGCGGGACCCTCGGAGGTGGAGGTGCTGGCCGACGACACGGCATGTGCCGCCTTTGTGGCTGCCGACTTGCTGAGCCAGGCCGAACATGGCGTGGACAGCCAGGCGATGCTCATCACCACCTCCGCACGACTCTTGGACGAGGTGCAGCAGGAGGTGGAGCGCCAGCTCGCCCAGCTCCCCCGTCGGGAGATAGCCGCCCGCTCCTTGGAGCAGAGCAAGCTCATCCTGGTGAAGGATATGGACGAGGCTCTGACCCTGACCAACGCCTACGCCCCCGAACACTTGATCATCGAGACTGCCGACTACCTGCAGCAGGCCGCCCGCGTGGTCAATGCCGGTTCGGTCTTCCTCGGCTCCTACTCGCCCGAGAGTGCCGGCGACTATGCGTCGGGCACCAACCACACCCTGCCCACCAATGGCTATGCACGTGCCTATAGCGGAGTGAGCCTCGACAGCTTCATCCGCAAGATCACCTTCCAAGAGATTCGCCCCGAAGGCATCCGCGCCATCGGCCCCGCCATCGAAGTGATGGCTGCCAACGAGCACCTCGATGCCCACCGCCTTGCCGTCACCATCCGTCTTAACCAGCTAAACCAACCATAGCCTATGAAACCATTGCAAGAACTGACGCGAGCCAACATCTGGCAACTCAAGCCCTACTCCTCGGCTCGCGATGAATACAAGGGAGCCACGGCTTCGGTCTTTCTCGATGCCAACGAGAACCCCTACAACGCTCCCCACAACCGCTATCCCGACCCCCTGCAGAGCGACGTGAAGCGCGAACTGGCCCGGGTGAAGGGTGTCCGTCCCGAGCAGATTTTTCTGGGTAACGGCAGTGACGAGGCCATCGACCTGCTTTATCGCACCTTCTGCGAGCCGCGGGTGGACAATGTGGTGGCCATCGACCCCACCTACGGCATGTATCAAGTCTGCGCCGACATCAACGATGTGGCCTATCGCAAAGTGCTGCTCGACGAGC
>CAMGAL010000255.1 GCA_946007445.1 uncultured Mediterranea sp. | reverse complement strand
GTATGTGCAGGCGGTTGAGGTCGGCATTCCCCTTGAAGAAGAGGGTGAGGGGAGCGTCGTCGCATTCGCGCAGGCGGCTGGGATAGGCTTCGTCCTTCCAAGTGAGGCAGCTGATGTGGTTCTTCTCAGCGAACTCCAGTTCACGTTCAGCCCGCCGGAAGGCCTCCGGATTGTCCAGGCTGCGCACCAGGGTGGGGTGGATGCCGGGAATGAGCCGCGGCAACTCTTTGCGGTGGGCAAAGACCTCGGCGGCACTGCCCAGCTGCTCGACCAGCCGCTTGGCGCTGACCAGGCCCACCCGCTCGCACAATCCCAGGGCGATACTGCAAATACGTTCATCGCTGCTCATGGCCTACTTCAGATAGGGGGAAAACAATCGCTCGAACAGAGGCGCATCGGCCAGGCGGCCGTTCACGACGCAGACGGTCTCCACCACGCCTTTCAGCGACAGGCGGTTGTCGCTCTTGCGGTAGATGTCTTGGTAGAAGACGTACTTGATGCCCTCTTTCTTCAGGTAGAGGCGCGAGAGGAAGCTGTCGCCGCTGCGCAAGGGAGTCTTGAAAGCCATGGTGATGCGGGCCACCACGGGGTCGATGCCTTCGGCGTGCAGGGTGGCGAAGTCGGCTCCTGTGGCTGTGAGGAACTCATGGCGCGTATGCTCCAGGTAGTGTTGGTAGTTGGCGTTGTTCACAATGCCTTGCAGGTCGCACTCGTAGTCGCGGACCTTCATTTCCAGTTCGTAGATGTATTTTTCCATGCTGTCAGTGATGAGTCGTTCATGTTCCGTCTTAGCCCCGTTGCTGCTCCACATCCAGTCCTTTGAATCGTTTCAGTTCGTCGGTGGATACCAGCTTGTAGAGCTTGTCGCTGGGACGTATCTTCTCCATCTTCAGCGAGAAGTGCTCTCCCTTGTGGACGGTGGACACCGGCTTGAGGTCTACGCGGGCCTCCTCCAGCGTGAGGAAGAGGGCACCTGTGGTGGGACCGGTGACCAGCAGCTTGTCGCCCACGCTCACCTCGGCTGCCTCCACGAGGAACTCGGCCACGCCGATGTGGCTGAAGTACTTGATGCCGCGACCTACGTAAATCTTGCGCTCGGTGGCTGCCGAGCCGTAGTTCTTGGTCCACTCGCCCAGGTGCTGTCCCAGATAGTAGCCATCCCAGAAGCCGCGGTTGAAGACGGTGCGCAGGCGTTCGTCCCAGGCGGCAATCTTTTCGTCGGTAAAAGTGTCCTCTACACAAGCGCGGAGGGCCTCTTTGTAGCACTCCACTACGGTGCGCACGTACTCCGGCCCGCGGGCGCGTCCCTCTATCTTGAACACCCGCACGCCGGCATCGACCATCTTATTGAGGAAGTGGATGGTCTTCAGGTCTTTGGGCGACATGATGTACTGGTTGTCTATCTCCAGCTCAGCGTCGGTCTCCTTGTCGCGCACCACATAGGAGCGGCGGCACACCTGCATACAGGCACCACGGTTGGCAGAGTGGTTCATCTGGTGCAGCGAGAGGTAGCACTTGCCACTCACGGCCATGCAGAGGGCACCGTGGCAGAACATCTCGATGCGCAGGGGCTGACCCGACGGGCCGCAGATGTGCTCCTCGACAATGCGACGGTGGATGGCGGCCACCTGCTCCAGGTTGAGCTCGCGTGCCAGCACCACCACGTCGGCATAGCGGGCGTAGAAGCGCAGAGCCTCGGCATTGCTGATGTTGAGCTGCGTGCTGAGGTGCACCTCCTGTCCGATGCGGCGGGCATACTCCATCACGGCCACATCGGCAGCGATGATGGCCGAGATGCCTGCCTCGTGGGCAGCATCTACGATGGTGTGCATCAGGGGGATGTCCTCGTCGTAGATGATGGTGTTCACCGTGAGGTAGCTCTTCATGCCATGCTCGTCGCAGGTGCGGGCTATCTCCTTGAGGTCGTCGATGGTGAACGGGCTGGCCGATCGGGCCCGCATATTGAGGTTTTCGATGCCGAAATAGATGGAGTCGGCACCGGCTTGGATGGCGGCTGCCAGCGACTCGCGGCTGCCCACGGGGGCCATTATCTCAAAGTCCTTCAGGGTAGGTTTCATAACTTTTGGGGTTTATAGTCTGCAAAGGTAGAAAGTTTTCCTTACTTTTGCAGCGAAATAGCAAGATTTATTTGAAGATAGCCCACATAGACTTAGGCAAGCGCCCTGTGATACTGGCACCGATGATAGATGACCCCGACGCAGATATCCGCCTGATGTGCAAGCGGTTCGGGGCCGATATGGTATACACCGAGTTCGTGTCGGCCGATGCCTTGATACGCTCGGTCAGCAAGACGGAGCAGAAGTTGCGCATCAGCGACGAGGAGCGTCCCGTGGCCATCCAGATCTATGGTCGCGACGTAGCCACCATGGTGGAGGCTGCCCGCATTGTAGAGCAGGCAGGGCCGGACATCCTTGACCTCAACTTCGGCTGTCCCGTCAAACGGGTGGCAGGCAAGGGTGCCGGGGCAGGCATGTTGCAGAACGTGCCCCTCATGCTGGAGATTACCCGTGCGGTGGTCGATGCGGTGCGGGTTCCCGTCACCGTCAAGACTCGCCTGGGTTGGGATGCCGACCATAAGATTATCGTTACCCTGGCCGAGCAGTTGCAGGATTGCGGCATCAGCGCCCTCACCATCCACGGGCGCACCCGGGCGCAGATGTACACCGGCGAGGCCGACTGGAGCCTGATAGGGGAGGTGAAGGCCAATCCACGTATGCACATCCCCATCATCGGCAATGGCGACATCACCACGCCCCAGCGGGCCAGGGAGTGCTTCGAGCGCTATGGGGTGGATGGCATCATGATAGGTCGGGCCAGCTTTGGCCGCCCCTGGATATTCAAGGAGGTGAAGCACTACCTCTCCACCGGCGAGGAACTGCCTCCCCTTACCTCGGAGTGGCGGCTCAACGTCCTGCGGCAAGAGGTGGACGACAGTGTCCATCTGCTCGACGAGCGGCGGGGCATCCTCCATGTGCGCCGCCACTTGGCTGCCAGTCCGCTCTTCAAGGGCATCCCCAACTTCCGCGACACGCGCATCGCCATGCTTCGTGCCGAGACGCGCGACGAGCTGTTCCGCATCTTCCGTGAGATAGAGGGATTGCTGTAGTCCTCTCCTGCAACCTATCGTCATCGGTCGTGCACAGCGTGATAGAGATCACATCTTCCCTCCGAAGGCCAGGTCGCCGGCATCGCCGAGGCCGGGCACGATGAACTTGCGCTCATTCAGCTGCGGGTCGATGGCACCGCACCAGAGGCAGACCTTGTCGTCGGGAAAGAGGCGCTGCAAGTGTTCCACGCCCTCCGTGCTGGCAATGACGCACGCTATCATCAGCCGGGCGGGAGTCCCCTTGCTGAGGAACGCTTTGTAGGCCAGCTCCATGCTCTCGCCCGTGGCCAGCATGGGATCGACGAGCATCAGGGTCTTGCCGTCGAGGCAGGGCGAGGCGATGTACTCGATGTGGACGTCAATCTCGCGGCACTCCTTATCTTTATAATAACGGTAGGCCGAGACGAAGGCGCTGCCGGCCCGGTCGAACACCTGCAGGAAGCCGGTATGCAGCGGCAGTCCGGCGCGGAACACGGTGCCTACCACCACCTCGTCGTCGGGGGTAAGAACTGATGCCGTGCCCAGGGGCGTGCGCACCTGCTTGAAGCTATAATTCAATTCTTTACTCATTTCGTATGCCATCAGTTCCCCCAAACGCACGAGGTTCCGTCGCCGGCGCAGCCGGG
>CAMGAL010000254.1 GCA_946007445.1 uncultured Mediterranea sp. | reverse complement strand
TGTTCTACGCTTCCCAGATGGCGGAGGTCATCATGCCCAAGACCAAAGCTCTGATTCTCTGCTCTCCTTCCAACCCCACCGGCTCGGTTTACAGCCGTGAGGAATTGGCCGGACTGGCCGCCGTACTGGAGCAGCATCCGCAAGTCTACATCGTAGCCGACGAAATCTACGAACACATCAACTACATCGGTGCCCACCAGAGCATCGCCCAGTTCCCCGCCCTGCGTGAGCGCACGGTCATTGTCAACGGTGTGTCGAAGGCATACGCCATGACCGGTTGGCGCATCGGCTTCATTGCCGGTCCCGAATGGATTGTGAAGGGTGTCAACAAGCTGCAAGGCCAGTACACCTCAGGCCCCTGTTCGGTCTCTCAGAAAGCTGCCGAAGCCGCTTATACCGGCACACAAGCTCCCGTAGAGGAGATGCGCCAAGCCTTCCAGCGCCGTCGCGACCTGATAGTCCGTCTGGCCAAGGAGGTTCCGGGCCTGGAAGTCAATGTCCCCGAAGGTGCATTCTATCTCTTCCCCAAGTGCAGCTCCTACTTTGGCAAGTCGGTCGATGGCCGTGTCATCAACACCTCAGACGACCTGGCCATGTATCTCCTAGAGGTAGGTCATGTGGCTTGCGTGGGCGGCACCTCGTTCGGCGCACCCGAGTGCATCCGCATGAGCTATGCCACCAGCGATGAAAACATCGTCGAGGCCATTCGCCGCATCAAGGAAGCCCTGGCCCGCCTGAGCTGAAAAGGCAGTGTTAAATAATGCAACAAAGGCAAAACGAATAGTAGAAAGGGCGTTTTTTGCTATGTGGATATGGCAAAAATGGCTACTTTTGTGGCGTGGGAAACCTAATGGAATCTAATTATACTATTATTTATAGCTATGCACAAATTAATTGAAGAAATCGTTGCGCGTGCCAAAGCAAACCGCCAACGTATCGTCCTTCCCGAAGGTACGGAAGAACGCACCCTGAAAGCCGCCAATCAAATCCTGACTGACGGAGTGGCCGACCTCATTCTCCTCGGCAATCCCGATGAAATCAATGCCTGCGCCAAGGAGTGGGGCTTGGGCAACATCAACAAAGCCACCATCATCGACCCGGACAACAATCCCAAGAGCGAGGAGTATGCCCAACTGCTCTGCGAGCTGCGCAAGAAGAAGGGCATGACCATCGAAGAGGCCCGCAAGCTGGTGAAAGACCCCCTCTACCTGGGTTGCCTCATCATCAAGAATGGCGATGCCGACGGTCAGCTGGCCGGTGCCCGCAACACGACCGGCAATGTGCTGCGCCCCGCCCTGCAGATCATCAAGACCACGCCGGGCATCACCTGCGTATCGGGTGCCATGTTGCTGCTCACCCACGCTCCCGAGTATGGCAAGAACGGTGTGCTGGTCATGGGCGACGTAGCCGTTACGCCTGCTCCCGATGCCGACCAGTTGGCACAGATTGCAGTCTGCACCGCCCGTACGGCCAAGGCCGTGGCCGGTCTCGACCCGAAGGTGGCCATGCTGAGCTTCTCCACCAAGGGTTCTGCCAAGCATGAGGCGGTGGACAAGGTCGTAGAGGCCCTAGGCAAGGCCAAGGATATGGCTCCCGACATTGCCATCGACGGCGAGCTGCAAGCCGATGCCGCCTTGGTACCCAGCGTAGGTGCCAGCAAGGCTCCCGGTTCGGCCATTGCCGGCCACGCCAACGTACTGGTAGTGCCCAACCTCGAAGTGGGCAACATCTCCTACAAGCTGGTTCAGCGTCTGGGCCATGCCGAGGCCGTAGGTCCCATCCTGCAGGGTATTGCCCGTCCGGTCAACGACCTCTCTCGCGGCTGCTCCATCGAGGATGTCTATTGCATGATTGCCATCACTGCCAATCAGGCCATCGCCGCCAAACAATAAAAGATTCCTCCAAAAAGAAATTGAAACTGAAAAACTGAAACTACCATGAAAGTATTAGTATTGAACTGTGGCAGCTCGTCTATCAAGTATAAGTTGTTCGACATGGACAACAAGAGTGTCATTGCCCAAGGCGGTATCGAGAAGATTGGCCTTCCCGGTTCGTTCCTGAAGCTCACCTTGCCCAGCGGCGAGAAGACGATTCTCGAAAAGGATATCCCCGAACACACCGTAGGCGTAGAGTTCATCCTCGACACCCTGACCAGTGCCGAGTATGGTGCCATCAAGTCGCTGGACGAAATCAACGCCGTAGGCCATCGCATGGTGCATGGCGGCGAGAAGTTCAGCCAGTCGGTACTGCTCACCCGGGAGGTGCTCGATGCCTTCACGGCCTGCAACGACCTGGCTCCCCTGCACAACCCCGCCAACCTGAAGGGTGTAAATGCCGTGACTGCCATCCTGCCCAACGTACCGCAGGTAGGCGTGTTCGACACTGCTTTCCACCAGACCATGCCCGACTACGCCTACATGTATGCCGTGCCCTACGAACTGTATGAGAAGTACGGCGTGCGTCGCTACGGCTTCCACGGCACCAGCCACCGCTACGTGTCGCAGCGTGTGTGCGACTTCCTGGGCGTAAAGCCCGAAGGCCAGCGCATCATCACCTGCCACATCGGCAACGGAGGTTCCGTTTCGGCCATCAAGGACGGCAAGTGCATCGACACCAGCATGGGTCTCACCCCGCTGGAGGGTCTTATGATGGGTACCCGCAGTGGTGACATCGACGGCGGTGCCGTGACCTTCATCATGGAGAAGGAGGGCCTCGATGCTGCCGGCATCAACAACCTGCTCAACAAGAAGAGTGGTGTGGCCGGTGTATCAGGCGTGTCAAGCGACATGCGCGAACTGGAAGCTGCTGCCAAGCAGGGCAACAAGCGTGCCATCCTGGCCGAGAAGATGTACTTCTACCGCATCAAGAAGTATGTGGGTGCTTATGCAGCTGCCCTCGGCGGTGTGGACATCATCGTCTTCACCGGTGGCGTGGGCGAGAACCAGGCTGCCTGCCGCGAAGAGGTTTGCAAGGACATGGAGTATATGGGTGTCAGCATTGACCTGGCCAAGAACAATGTGCGTGGCGAAGAGGCCGTCATCTCGACCGACGACAGCCGCGTGAAGGTAGTGGTCATCCCCACCGACGAGGAGCTGATGATTGCCTCCGACACCATGAACATCCTGAACAAGTAACCTTGCCTCTATCGAGGTATCATCATCCTACGAGGCTGTGTTGTTCCTACACGGAGACACAGCCTCGTTCTTTTATGAGCGATGTCGGGAAGAGAGGATTATTATCCCTTCAAGCCGGAGAGGTAGCGCTCGGCATCGAGTGCGGCATGGCAACCGCTGCCGGCTGCCGAGATGGCCTGCCGATAGAGTGGGTCGGCCACATCGCCGGCGGCAAATACACCGGGAATGTTGGTGGCGGTGGTGGGATGCTGCACGCGGATGTAGCCCTGCTCGTCGAGCTCCACGCCGCGGAAGGCCTCGGTATTGGGATGGTGACCGATGGCCAGGAAGAGGCCGTCGATGGCTACATCGAAGAGTTCCTCATGGTCGGTGCCCTTGCCACGCACCAGGTGGGCACCCTCCACGCCGTTGTCGCCGAAGAGTCCCTGCACCTGCGTCTCCCAGAGTATCTCGATATTCTCCTGCTCCTTCACCTTCTGCTGCATGGCCTGGCTGGCGCGGAGTACGTTGCGGCGCACCACGAGATAGACCTTGCGGGCCAGCTTGCTGAGGTAGTGAGCCTCCTCGCAGGCGGTGTCGCCGCCGCCTACTACAGCCACCACGCGCTTGCGGTAGAAGA
>CAMGAL010000253.1 GCA_946007445.1 uncultured Mediterranea sp. | reverse complement strand
GACCCATACACCTCGCAGTATGACTTCGACGAGATGAACGACGGATGGTTTGTGAAGGCCATGCCCGACCTCAACCAGAAGAACCCGCACGTGTATCGCTACCTGGTGCAGAACAGCTTCTGGTGGATAGAGTATGCCGACATTGACGGCATCCGCATGGACACCTATCCCTATGCCGACTACGACGCTATGAGCAACTGGATGAAGGAGCTCAATGCCGAATATCCCAACTACAACACCGTGGGCGAGACCTGGGTGACGGAGCCGGCCTACACCGCCTGGTGGCAGAAGGACAGCAAGCTCTCCGCACCGAAGAACAGCCACCTGAAGACGGTGATGGACTTCAGCTTCTTCGACAAGATCAACACGGCCAAGACGGAGCAGACCGAGACGTGGTTCAAGGGCCTGGACCGCGTGTACAACAACTTCGTCTATGACTTCCTCTACCCCAACCCGGCCTCGGTGCTGGCCTTCATCGAGAACCATGACACGGACCGCTTCTTGGGCGAGGGCGACAACCTGCCCATGCTGAAGCAGGCCTCTACGCTGCTGCTCACCACGCGCCGCATCCCGCAGCTGTACTACGGCTCGGAGGTGATGATGAACGGTGTGAAGAGCCTGAGCGACGGCTATGTGCGCAAGGACTTCCCCGGCGGATGGAGCGGCGACAAGGCGAATGCCTTCCGTGCCGAGGGCCGCTCGGCTGTGCAACGCGACTGCTTCGACTTCTACAAGACGCTGCTGAACTGGCGCAAGGGCAACGAGGTGATAGCCAAGGGCTCGATGGTGCAGTTCATGGTGCAGCACGGCGTGTATGCCTATGCCCGCCAGTATGAGGGCAAGACGGTCTTCGTCCTGCTGAACGGTACAGATGCGGAGACGACCCTGCCCCTGAAGTACTACAAGGAGATACTGAAAGACAAGGCCAGCGGCAAGGATGTGCTGACAGGACGCACCATCGGCCTGACAGAGCCCCTTACGCTTGCTCCCCGCGAATCGCTTGTTCTGGAGCTGTAAGCGGACAGGCCACCCATCGGCCTGCGTGCAGCTCCATCCCCTCCCGATAGCCAGCCTGCCAGAGGGCTCGCAGGGCTTCGGGGCGTGAGGCGTCGATGCGGTCGGGATAGTGGGCATCGCTGTTGACCACCACCCGCACGCCCAGCTGGCGAAGGGTCTGGAAGTAGCGCTCGTTGGGGAAGAAGGTACCGGTGTCGGCGTAGGACTTGGTATTGACCTCCACCAGGTAGCCCTGCCGGGCCACGGCGGCGAAGTAGTGGCGCACCAGCTGGTCGTACCACGGCTCGTCGAGCAGGCCGGGGCGATAGCAGGAGGCGTTGTAGTGCATCTTGTCGGCATGGCCCAGGATGTCGAAGCCGCCCAGCTCCACCAGGCGGAGCAAGCGCTGGTAGTAGAGGCGGATGACCAGGTCGAGGTCGCCGTGGAAGTGGCGGTCGACGATGTGACGGAAGTGGCCGGGCGAGGTGTCGATATCGACAATCTGCCCCTCGGGCGTATAGAGCAGGTGGACGGAGCCGATGCGATAGTCGAGCGGCAGCAGGCGATAGCAGTCGGAGGCCGGACAAGAGTGGTCGTTGAGGTAGTCAATCTCCAGCCCCACATAGAGCTCGATGCGCGAGGCATAGCGCTCGCGAAGCCGGCGGAACTCGGCGAGGTAGGTCTCCATGAAGTCCCACTCCATCGTCCACGAGGTGGAGAAGGGCAAGGGCGCGTGGGAGGAGAAGCCCAAGGAGCTGAATCGGCGCGAGAGGGCAAAGCGCACGAAGGTCTCCATGGAGGCGCGTCCGTCGCAGAAGAGGGTGTGGGTGTGATAGTTGGTGGGGCGCATCGTGGTCATCCCTGCAGTTCGCTCAGTTCCATCCATCGGAGGGTCTTCTCGTCGATGGTATCATTGACTATGGGGAAGCGCTTGGAGAGCTCGGTGAGCTGGTCCACCGACAGGGTGCCGCTGCAGAGGGCCTCTTCGATGTGGGCCTTCTCGGCTTCGAGCTCGGCGATGTCGCGCTCCAGCTGCTCCAGTTCCATCCGTTCCTTATAGGTGAGGCGCCGCTTGTCGTTGTCGCGTCGGCGGGCAGGGCGCTCGTCGGTCGGCTTGGGATGGGCCACGCGCTCGGCCTCGCGCTGGCGGGCCTCCTTCTGCTCCTTCCACTCGCGATAGCGGGTATAGTTGCCAGGGAAGTCGCGGATGTCGCCTCCGCCGTTGAACACCAGCAGGTGGTCCACCACCTTGTCCATGAAGTAGCGGTCGTGGCTCACCACGATGAGGCACCCCTTGAAGTCGCGCAGGTACTCCTCGAGCACCTGGAGGGTGACGATGTCGAGGTCGTTGGTGGGCTCGTCGAGAATCAGGAAATTGGGATTGCGCATCAGCACCGTGCAGAGGTAGAGCCTCCGGCGCTCGCCTCCGCTGAGCTTGTAGACGTAGCTGTGCTGCGTCTCGGGGGTGAAGAGGAAGTGCTGGAGGAACTGGGAGGCCGTGAGCTGGCGTCCGCCACACTCGATGACCTCGGCAATGTCTCTCACCACGTCGATGACCTTCATCTGCTCGTTGAAGCGCAGGCCCTCCTGCGAGTAGTAGCCGAAGCGCACCGTCTCGCCGATGTCCAGCGTGCCGCTATCGGGCTGCTGAAGGCCCATGAGCAGCTTGAGGAAGGTTGACTTGCCGGTGCCGTTGTTGCCCACGATGCCCATCTTCTCGTAGCGGGCAAAGATGTAGGAGAAGTCGTCGAGAATCGTCAGGGAGCCGAAGGCCTTGCAGACGTGGTCGGCCTCGAAAATCTTGTTGCCGATGTAGGAGGCCTTGACATCGAGCTTCACCTCCTTCTGATAGAGGCGCTGTTTGGCCACCTTCTCCAGCTCATAGAACGCCTCCTCGCGGTAGCGGGCCTTGTGTCCGCGTGCCTGGGGCATCCGGCGCATCCACTCCAGCTCGGTGCGATAGAGGTTGTTGGCCCGCTCTATCTCTTGGGTCTTGGCCTCGATGCGCTCCTGGCGCTTCTCCAGGTAGTAGCTGTAGTTGCCCTTGTAGGAGTAGACGTTGTGGCTGTCCAGTTCGATGATCTCGGCACAGACGCGGTCGAGGAAATAGCGGTCGTGGGTCACCATGAGCAGGGTGAGCCGCGAGGAGCGGCGCAGGTACTCCTCCAGCCACTCGATCATGTCGAGGTCGAGGTGGTTGGTAGGCTCATCGAGTATCAGCAGGTCGGGGTCGGCAATCAGGGTATTGGCCAAGGCCACCCGCTTGAGCTGTCCGCCCGAGAGCTGGCTGATGGGTTGCTGGAAATGGTTGATCTTGAGCTGCGAGAGGATCAGCTTGGCCCGCGGCTAGTAGTCCCAGGCCTGGGCGTGGTCCATGCGGACCATGAGTTCGTCCAGGTGCGGATGTCCCTCGGTCTGCAGGCATTGTTCGTACTCCTTGATGAGCTCCACCGTGTCGTTGCCGTGGTGGAAGCAGGCCTCCAGCACCGTGAGCTCGTCGGGATAGTGGGGATTCTGCTCCAGATAGGCCACACGGAGGTCGCGACGGAAGGTGATGGTGCCCTCGTCGTAGCCCTCGCGGCCGGAAAGGATGTTGAGCAGGGTGCTCTTGCCGGTGCCGTTCTTGGCGATGAGCCCCACCCTCTGCCCTTCGGAGAGGCTGAAGCTGATGTGTTCGGCGACGTCCCGGTCGCCCAAGGATTTGGGCAGATAGGAACCTTCCCACAGCGCGTCGGGGTCAGGCGGTGGAGGTGGGCGCCG
>CAMGAL010000252.1 GCA_946007445.1 uncultured Mediterranea sp. | reverse complement strand
GTCACGATGTCGCGGCCGTCCTGTGGGGGCACCTCTTCGATGTCGAGGTAGCGGGTCATCACCTTCTGTCGGTGCGAGCGCCCGGGTATGCCTCGCAGCAGCGAGTCAAACGCCAGTTCGATGCCGTTCTTGGCCCCGAGGGCGGTGTCGGCATAGAGGTCGCCCAGCGTGCGGGCCGCCAGCGAGCCGAAAGGCTTCTTGCGCCGGTTGTAGGTCTCCACATGCAGTCCGCTGCTGCGCCCCAGGCAGAAGTAGGGCAACTTCTGCACCTCCTTCAGCTGGGTGTGGCTGATGCGGTAGGGATAGAGGGGCCAGTGTCCGCGCCGGCGGGTGCTGGTCAGACCTGCCTTGAGCGTCTGCTTGAACTGCTGCACGCTCTGTCGGGGCAGGATGCGGTGCAAGCCCTGGGCGATGCTGTCTATCTTGGTAGCAAAGAGGGAGTCCTTCTGGCGCTGCAGCCGCTGGCGTCGGGTCGCATTGTTGTCATACACGCGGTAGTCCATGAAGATGCGGTACTCGGGCAGCGAACTGGCCAGCAGTTTGCCGTCGTCCGAGAGGATGTTGCCGCGCAAGGGTTCCAGCACCTTGTTCTCGGCCACAAACCGGGCGGCCACCTCTTGCCAGTAGTCGCGCTCCTTCCACATGATGAAGCCGGCCTTCACCACGACGGCGATGAACATGAAGGTCATCAGAGCCGTCACGGCGGTATATCGGGATAGTATGTTTTGTCTATTGGCAGCCAATGGGAATACAGGTTTTTTAGTCGTTTATATCTTATTCGTCTTTTATCAGGTAGGGCGGTTGGGTGGCGGTCTGCAGGGTGCTCTCTCGTCCGGCCACATACTGCTCAATGCGCGACTGGCGGCTACGCTCGGTCAGCTCGCTGCTGCGAGTCAGGGCATCGTAGCGTATGTCGGTCAGCTCCTTCTTCAAGGCATCCACCTCCAGCATCTGCTGCTGGCACGCATAGCGATTGTGTATGTAGAACACCGTGAGCAGCATGATGAGCACCAGCAGACGGGTCTGCCGGCGCAGGAAATCGGCAGCCAGGATGTCGCCCCCCACAATGCTGCGCCACGAGGCGTGTCGGCTCTTCAGGCTCATGCGGGGTTCCTCCTTTCTGCCTCGGCCCGTCGTTCGGCCACGCGGAGCTTGGCACTGCGTGCCCGCGGGTTCCGCTCCACCTCTTCGTCCGTGGGCACCAGCGGCTTGCTGCCCAAGGGCAGGGTGTAGGGTGTCAGGCTCTGTCCGTAGAAGTCCTTCTCCACCACCCCCTGCAGGTTGCCGCTGCGCATCAGGTTCTTCACCAGCCGGTCTTCCAGCGAGTGGTAGGTGATGACCACCAGCCGTCCGCCGGGTCGCAGCGAGCGGGTGGCGGCAGTGAGCATCTCGGCCAGAGCATCCATCTCGTGGTTCACCTCCATGCGCAGGGCCTGGAAGGCCTTGGCCATCTCCTTCTTCATGCGGGCAGGAGGCATCAGCGGGCCGATGACGTCTATCAGCTGGCCGATGGTCTCCAGCGGCTGTCGGCTGCGGGCCGTCACAATCGCCTGAGCCAGCCGGCGGGCATTGCTCAGTTCGCCATAGAGGCGCAGGGTGTCGGCCAGCTGTTCTTCGGTAGCTTCGGCCAGGTATTGGGCGGCGGTGCGGGTGGCGCGGGTATTCATGCGCATGTCCAGCGGCCCGTCGTTGCGGAAGGCAAATCCTCGGGAGGCATCGTCGAGGTGGTGCGAGGAGACGCCCAGGTCAGCCAGCAGCCCATCGATGGGCAGGGCATCGTGGTAGCGCAGGAAGTTGCGCAAGTAGCGGAAGTTGCTCCTCACGAAGGTGAGCCGGCTGTCGGGGGGCGAGGGCAGGTTGGCTTCGGCATCGGGGTCTTGGTCGAAGGAGAGCAGCCGTCCGTCGGGACCGAGCCGTTGCAGGATGGCACGCGAGTGCCCTCCTCCGCCGAAGGTCACGTCGACATAGCATCCGCCGGGCTTGATGTCCAGTGCATCCACCGCCTCAGTCAGCATCACGGGTATATGGTAAGTATCATTCATTGTTCGTTTTACACCTTGTTATAAAAGCGTCGGTAAAAGTACGCATTTCTCCACAATAATACAGCATATTCCTGCAAAAAAATCGGCAATAAGTTATCAACAGCCTGTTGATAGTCGTTTTCGATGGTTCAGGCTCCACAGGATATTATTTTTTTTCATACATTTGCACCCGCATAGTAACTATGTCGTTCCAATCGAGACGAAACAAACATCATACACACATGGAAAATCAACTGATTATCTACAACACCCTCAGCCGCCGCAAGGAGCCCTTCCGCCCCCTGCACGCACCGCATGTAGGGATGTACGTCTGCGGTCCCACCGTCTACGGCGATCCGCACCTGGGCCACGCCCGTCCGGCCATCACCTTCGACCTCCTCTTCCGCTACCTGCGCCACTTGGGCTACAAGGTACGCTATGTGCGCAACATCACCGATGTGGGCCACCTGGAGCACGATGCCGACGATGGCGAAGACAAGATTGCCAAGAAGGCCCGCCTGGAGCAGCTGGAGCCGATGGAGGTAGCCCAGTACTACACCAACCGCTTCCACCAGGCCATGGATGCCCTCAATGTGCTGCCGCCCAGCATCGAGCCGCACGCCAGCGGACACATCATCGAGCAGATCCAGCTGGTGAAGGAGATTCTGGACAACGGCTTTGCCTACGAGAGCCAAGGCTCGGTCTACTTCGACGTACACAAGTACAACCAGCAGCACCACTACGGCAAACTCTCCGGCCGCAACCTCGACGAGGTGCTCAACACCACCCGCGAACTGGACGGCCAGGAGGAGAAGCACAACCCCGCCGACTTCGCCCTCTGGAAGAAGGCACAGCCGGAGCACATCATGCGCTGGCCCTCGCCCTGGAGCGACGGATTCCCCGGCTGGCACTGCGAATGTACCGCCATGGGACGCAAATACCTCGGTTCGCACTTTGATATTCATGGCGGCGGCATGGACCTGGTCTTCCCCCACCACGAGTGCGAGATTGCCCAATCGGTTGCCAGCCAGGGCGATGACATGGTGCACTATTGGATGCACAACAACATGATCACCATCAACGGACAGAAGATGGGCAAGTCCTTGGGCAACTTCATCACCCTGAACGAATTCTTCACCGGCCAAAATGCCAACCTCGCCCAGGCCTATTCGCCCATGACCATCCGCTTCTTCATCCTGCAGGCCCACTACCGCAGCACGGTGGACTTCAGCAACGAGGCCCTGCAAGCTGCCGAGAAGGGATTGGCCCGACTGATGGATGCCGCCGCCGGATTGAAGCGCATCCAGCCTGCTGCCACATCGACAGTAAAAGTAGCCGATTTGCGCACGAAGTGCTACGACGCGTTGAACGACGACCTCAATTCGCCCATCGTCATTGCCCATCTGTTCGATGCCGCCAAGACCATCAACAACCTCTTGGCCGGCCATGACACCATCACGGCCGCCGACCTTCAGGAACTGGCCGACACGTTCCGCCTCTTCTGCTTCGACCTGCTGGGCCTGCGCGAAGAGATTGCCTCCAACGCCGGCCGCGAGGAAGCCTTCGGCAAGGTGGTCGACATGCTGCTGCAAGAGCGCATGAAGGCCAAGGCCAACAAAGACTGGGCCACCAGCGACCGCATCCGCAACGACCTCACCGCCCTGGGCTTCGAGATCAAGGACGGCAAGAACCACTGCGAGTGGAAGCTCAACAAGTAACGCCTTCACTCCCCTCATACGAATTTTTTCTACCCTCACACTTTCTGCAAACAGCTGGTAATAGACTATTTGCG
>CAMGAL010000251.1 GCA_946007445.1 uncultured Mediterranea sp. | reverse complement strand
GGCGATTGGTGGCGAGGGGTTGTGTTCGGGGGTAGCCTTGTTGGCCATTGCGGAGGTTGCCGTGCAGAGCTTGCCCACCGGCTATGGTTACGAGTATGCAGGCATGTCGCGTGAGGAGGCCAACATCAAGGGCAGCCAGACCCTCATCATCTACGGCATCTGTATCGTGCTCATCTTCCTCATCCTCTCCTGCCTCTACGAGAGCTTCCTGGTGCCCTGGGCCGTCATCCTGAGTGTGCCCTTCGGTCTGATGGGTTCGTTCCTCTTCGCCAAGATTTTCGGCTTGGAGAACAACATCTACCTCCAGACGGGTGTCATCATGCTGATTGGTCTGCTGGCCAAGACGGCTATCCTGATCACCGAGTTTGCCCTGGAGCGCCGTCGTCAAGGCATGGGCATCATCGAGAGTGCCTACAGTGCCGCCCAGGCCCGTCTGCGTCCTATCCTGATGACCGTATTGACCATGATATTCGGTATGCTCCCCTTGATGTTCAGCACCGGCGCCGGTGCCAACGGTAACTCTTCACTGGGTACCGGTGTGGTAGGTGGTATGGCCATCGGTACTCTGGCGCTGCTGTTTGTGGTACCTGTGTTCTACATCTTCTTTGAGTTCCTGCAGGAGAAGGTCCGCAAGCCCATGCACGTAGAGACCGATGTGCAGATTGCCAAGGAGAGAGAGCAGAGCATGGCTGAGCGCAGTGTATTTAATAACGAGAAATAATAATCCTGATTGAGAATGAAAAAACAGATAGTACTCTTGATGACCGCCGGCCTCACGCTGAGCAGCTGCGGCATCTATACCAAATACCATCCCACGACGGATGTTGCCGAGGGGATTTATGGCGAAGAGGTGAACACAGACTCCCAAGACCCCTCGCTGGGCACCCTGCCCTGGCGGGAGCTGTTCACCGACCCCACCCTGCAAGCCCTGATTGAGAAGGGCTTGCAGAACAACACCGACCTGCAGTCGGCCGGCCTCCGCGTCAAGGAGTGTGAAGCCGCCATGCTGTCGGCCAAACTGGCCTACCTGCCCTCGTTCGCCCTCACCCCGCAGGGCACCGTGAGCAGCTTCGACAAGATGAAGGCCACCCAGCCCTACCAGCTGCCCGTCAGCGCCTCGTGGGAGGTGGACATCTTCGGCCGCATCCGCAACGCCAAGCGCCAGGCCAAGGCCCAGCTGGAGCAGAGCCGCGACTACCGCCAGGCCGTACAGACACAGCTCATCGCCGGCATCGCCAACACCTACTACACCCTGCTGATGCTCGACGAGCAGCTGCACATCAGCCAGCAGACCGAGCAGACCTGGGCCGAGAGCGTACGCTCCACCCGCGCCCTCATGCAGGCCGGTATGGCCAACGAGGCCGCCGTCAGCCAGATGGAGGCTGCCCATAGCGCCGTATGCGCCTCCGTGCTGAGCCTCAAGGAGCAGATCAACCAGGTGGAGAACAGCCTCTCGCTGCTGTTGGCCGAAGTGCCCCACCGCATCGAACGTCCCGCCCCCGGCACGGTAGAGCTGGCCTTGCAGGCCCCCACCCTCTCGGTAGGTGTGCCCATGCAGATGCTCGCCAACCGTCCCGACGTGCGCGCAGCCGAGCGTTCTTTGGAAATGGCTTTCTACGGCACCAATGCTGCCCGCTCCTCCTTCTACCCCAGCATCACGCTGAGCGGTGCAGCCGGATGGACCAACTCGGCCGGTTCGATGATCATCAACCCCGGCAAGTTCGTGGCCAGCGCCGTAGGTTCGCTCACCCAGCCCCTCTTCGCCCAAGGCAAGCTCATCGCCCAATATAAGATAGCCAAGGCACGACAGGAAGAGGCCAGCCTGGCCTTCACACAGTCCCTGCTCAATGCCGGTGCCGAGGTGAACGAGGCCTTGGTGGCCGATCAGAACGCCCAGGGCAAGACCGAGCGCTGCGCCAGCCCGGTAGCGTCGGTGCCGACCGCCTACCGCAGCCCCGCGCGGCGCCAGCGGCCCCGCACCACCACCTACCTGGAGGTGCTCACTGCCCAGCAGAGCCTGCTCAACGCCCAGCTGACCCAGGCTGCCAACCGCCTGACCCAGACCCAGAGCCTCATCAACCTCTACTCGGCACTGGGCGGAGGCCAGGAAGGATAAGGGCGGCACTGGAGCCATCCACGTCTTACACTACACAGAACTAAACTATTCGATACTCCCCGTAGAAGCCCGACCAGACTCCCCTCTGGCCGGGCTTCACTTTTTCCGTTTATAGGGAACTCACGATAAATATAGCCCAAAACAAGGCATTTTTCAGAAGAAATGGCTATCTTTGCAGGTCCATTCTGAAAACAATAAAAATAAATACATACGATATGAATATCTCTTATAATTGGCTGAAAGAGTATGTCGATTTCGACCTCACCCCCGATGAAGTGGCAGCCGCCCTCACCTCGATAGGCCTGGAGACAGGCAGCGTAGAGGAGGTGCAAAGCATCAAAGGCGGATTGGAAGGACTGGTCATCGCCGAAGTCCTGACCTGTGTTCCCCACCCCAACTCCGACCACATGCACGTCACCACGGTGAACCTCGGCAGCGGAGAGCCCGTACAGATCGTCTGCGGAGCCCCCAACGTGGCAGCCGGACAGAAAGTGGTGGTGGCCACCCTGGGCACCAAGCTCTATGACGGCGACGAGTGTTTCACCATCAAGAAGTCCAAACTGCGCGGCGTAGAGTCGAACGGCATGATCTGTGCCGAAGACGAGATAGGCATTGGCACCGACCATGCCGGCATCATCGTCCTGCCCGATACGGCCATCCCCGGCACACCGGCCAAGGAGTACTACCACATCCAGAGCGACTACGTCATGGAGGTGGACATCACGCCCAACCGCGCCGATGCCTGCTCCCACTACGGCGTAGCCCGCGACCTCTATGCCTACCTCGTGCAGAACGGCCATTCCACCGCCCTCCACAAGCCCTCCACCGAGGCCTTCCACGTGGACAACCACGACCTCGACATCCGCGTCACCGTGGAGAACCCCGAAGCCTGCCTGCGCTATGCCGGCGTGTCGGTGAAAGGCGTCGAGGTGAAGGAGAGCCCCGAATGGCTGCAAGACCGCCTGCGCCTCATCGGCCTGCGCCCCATCAACAACGTGGTCGATGTGACCAACTACCTCGTACACGCCTTCGGCCAGCCGCTGCACTGCTTCGATGCCGACCAGATCAAGGGAGGCCAAGTCATCGTCAAGACCATGCCCGAAGGCACCCCCTTCGTCACGCTGGACGGCGTGGAGCGCAAGCTCAGCGAGCGCGACCTCATGATCTGCAATGCCGAAGAGCCCATGTGCATCGCCGGCGTATTCGGCGGCCTCGACTCCGGCGCCACCGAGTCCACCCGCAACGTCTTCCTCGAGAGCGCCTGCTTCCACCCCACCTGGGTGCGCAAGACAGCCCGTCGCCACGGCCTCAGCACCGACGCCTCGTTCCGCTTCGAGCGCGGCGTTGACCCCCAAGCCACCCTCTATGTCCTCCAGCTGGCCGCCCTCATGATTCAGGAGCTGGCCGGAGGCACCGTTTCGTCCGACATCCACGACATCTGCCCCACTCCCGCTCAGGATTTCCGCGTGGAGCTCTCCTACCAGAAGGTACACGACCTCATCGGCAAGACCCTCCCCGTCGAGACCATCCAGCGCATCGTCCGCTCCTTGGAGATGAAGATCGAAGCCGAGACAGCCGAAGGCCTCACCCTCCTCGTACCCCCCTACCGCGTGGACGTGCAGCGCGACTGCGACGTCATCGAAGACATCCTGCGCATCTACGGATATAACAATGTGGAAATACCTACCACCCTGAAGTCCAG
>CAMGAL010000250.1 GCA_946007445.1 uncultured Mediterranea sp. | reverse complement strand
GTGTATCCTATTTCATCCTCGACGAGGCCGACCGTATGCTCGACATGGGTTTCTACGATGATATCATGCAGATTGTGAAGTTCTTGCCCAAGGAGCGTCAGACCATCATGTTCAGCGCTACCATGCCGGCCAAGATACAGCAGTTGGCTCAGAATATCCTGCACGACCCGGTAGAGGTGAAGTTGGCTGTCTCCAAGCCGGCAGAAAAAATCATCCAGGCTGCCTACATCTGCTACGAAAACCAGAAGCTGGGCATCATCCGCTCGCTCTTCAAGGAGCAGGCTCCCGAAAGGGTCATTGTCTTTGCCTCCTCCAAGCTGAAGGTGAAAGAGGTGACCAAAGCCTTCCGCCAGCTGAAGCTCAACGTGGGTGAGATGCACTCGGACCTGGAGCAGGCGCAGCGCGACGAGGTGATGTATAAATTCAAAGCCGGACAGATCAATATCCTGGTGGCTACAGACATCGTGTCGCGTGGTATCGACATCGACGACATTCGCTTGGTAGTGAATTACGACGTTCCCCACGATTGCGAAGACTATGTACACCGCATCGGCCGTACAGCTCGAGCCAACAACGACGGAGTGGCCCTGACCTTTGTCAGCGAGAAGGAGCAGTCGCAGTTCAAGGCCATCGAGCGATTCCTGGAGCGGGACATCTATAAGATTCCCGTGCCGGAGGAACTGGGTGAAGCCCCTGCCTACAACCCCAAAGCGGGTAGCGGAAACGGAGGCGGCAAGCGTCGTGGCGGCGGTGGACGCAGTGGCGGTGGCAGCCGAGGAGGACGGAAAAGAAGATGACAGACGATACCTACAAGACCATCACCGAGAAGGCCGAAGGCATCTATACGGAGAAGCGGAGCAAGTTCATTGCCATCGCCCTGCCGGTGCGTCGTGTGGAGGAGGTGAAGGCCCTGCTGGAGGAGTATCAGAAGAAGTACTACGACGCCCGCCATGTGTGCTATGCCTACATGCTGGGGCCGGAGCGTAAGGAGTTTCGGGCCAATGACAACGGCGAGCCGTCGGGCACTGCCGGCAAACCCATCTTGGGACAAATCAACTCTAACGAACTGACCGATATCCTGATTATCGTGGTGCGCTACTTCGGAGGTATAAAATTGGGCACCAGCGGACTGATTGTGGCCTACAAGGCCGCTGCAGCCGAAGCCCTTGCCGCAGCCGAGGTGGTGGAGCGCACGGTGGACGAGACGACCGCTTTCCGTTTTGAATATCCACTGATGAACGAGGTGATGCGCATCGTCAAGGAAGAGGGGCCGGAGATTGTATCGCAAGGCTATGACAACGACTGCCTGATGAGCCTCCGTATTCGTCGCTCGCTGATGCCCCGGCTCAAAGCCCGGCTGGAGAAGGTGGAGGGACTCTCCTTTGAAAATGAAGAATAATCATAAACTCATAGCTCGTAACTAGTAACTAACCATGTTTGAAGCAACGAAAAGAGAAGCAGGAGAACTGCTGACATTCTTTCGCCTGCTGGCCGATGGCCGGGTGGAGTGGGGCGATGCCCAAGGAAACCGCGATGAGCAGATAACACCTTGGCCGGTGGCCATGGTGCAACGTATGGAGCACAACGGTCCGCGTCGCTACCTTATTGAGCCGACCGAGGTGTGCATGGTCTATGGCGAGCCCAGCCACACGGGCGACTTCGTGCCCGATGAGACCCGTGAGCTTGTGCGGGTGCCGCGCCAGGATTTTGCCGAAGCGGCCGACCTGCTGCTGCAACTCCTTAAGTCGGCTTCCGGCGTGGAGATGGTGGAGCTGCCCGATGGACTGGAGGGCTTCCTCAATGCGCTGGATATCTATGACCTGGAGGCCAAGACGGAAGACCGTACGGACTTGTCGGTGGCCTTCTGGAGTGTGGATGCACCGCTGACCGGCTTCTGTGTGCGTTGCCGCTTGAGCCCCATGAACCCCTTGCTGGACGGCGGACGCACCGCTAATCTGAAATTGGAGCAGACGGGGGTGAAGTTTGCCGTACCTACGGTGAACAAGGTGAATGCCCTGCCTGAGTCGCCCACCGAAGTCACGGACCGTATGCTGATGATAGAGCGGCTGGGTGGTGTACTGAAGTTTGCAGACGTGGCCGACCGTGTGTTTCGTGCCAACTTACAGATGATAGACCTGCACTTTCCGCGTATGCTGGCCGAGATGGTGCGGGCCATGCACCTGGAGGGCTTGACACGCGTCAGCGACCTGATTGAATATATCACGCAGAGCAATCCCTTGAAAATCAAAGACGAGTTCATAGGGAAGCATGGCTAATACGAGCACTAGATGAAGCAGTTTCTTTTGGCCTTGGCGCTGGGTATGCGTCCTGCCAAGATCTACCGGGGAACCGATTCGGCCATTGAGGGCTATCTGATGACCCTCACGGATGGCCACATCTTAGGATACCACGTTTGGCGCAGAGCTGTCATGGCCGATTTCCTCTTCCGGCACACCCGCTTGGAGAAGGGCTCTTTGGAAAAGGACAAATATGGCTTTCTGGAGCGTGAGAACGGTACCTGGTACTTCAAACTCAATGCCAAGATAGGCTGGATGAAGCGTCTGCCTGCTCCCACGAAAGGAGCAGACCGATGACCTCCGAATAGTTTTTTCGTCCGGTAGAAATTTTATTTCCCTTGAGGTAGAGGTCGTACAGACGGTCTTGCAGTCGGCCGATGGTCGGGTTGTAGAGAGCCGTCCAGTAGTGGCGTTGCTGCTCGTAATGTAGCTTCACTTCGGGGCGTATGCGCTGCAGCAGGGCGGCATACTCTTCCTCGTCCAGCAGTCGGCGGGCATTGGAGAGCAGATGGGGCAGCAGAGCGAAGTAGCCGCTATAGCGCACCAAGGGCAAGGTGGAGCGGGTACAAACCTGATAAGCGTAGAAATTGGCCTCTGCTTCGCGTGCAATACCCAGATAATGGGAAAACTCGTGGGC
This sequence comes from uncultured Mediterranea sp., assembly GCA_946007445.1. GTDB lineage: Bacteria > Bacteroidota > Bacteroidia > Bacteroidales > Bacteroidaceae > Bacteroides. Next base: position 886 of record CAMGAL010000250.1, on the reverse strand, counting down.
ATAGGTAGAGGGATATTGCAGGGGCAGCAGGTCACCATTCAGGGTGAACTCGCAGAAGAAAGGGGCCATGCTGCCGGTCACTCCCACCATAGAGGCCAAGGGCGTGTAGAGCATGGTCTTGGCTTGCAGGCCGTCGTGCTGTGGGCGGTGGATGCCCATATACTCGGGGCAGCTGCGGTAGAGCTGCTCGATCTCCCGGCCGATGACTGCTTGCTCGTCGGAAGCCAACTCCTCCGGCACGGGCAGATAAGCCTCGTTTAGCCGGTTGATGTACTGCTGGGCAAATCGGAGGAATCCGGCTTCGTCAAACTCCACGGGTGCTGTGCCGGTGCGTCCATAGAAGGGGGGCTGCGAGTAGTTCAGCCCCCAGGCCAGATAGAACCATACATATAGCCTGACAGCATGGGTCATCCCCCGTCGAAGTCTGGCCCATCGGTTCCCACAGAAGAGAAGGCGAAACAAGCACAGTAGGGCTGCCCCGATGCAGACCAGCACAAAGAGGTCGCCCAACGCAAATGGTATCCACTTGCTGAACAGCGACAGCAAATAGCTGATGAGGGGGTAGAGGTGTCGCGCATAGTGCTCACCTACGGCAGGTACGCACTGGGCCAGCAGCACGTAGCCCAGCAGCAGATAGAGCAGCGCGTGACATAGGATATGTTGTTGCAGTCGTTCCCGGAAATTGGTGTCCATGGTCAAGAGTTTGCTGGATAAAAGTAAGTGCGCAAAATTCGCCAATTCTCCCGAGATACACAAACAAAAGTTGGGAGTTCCTTGCTTGATTGGGCGATTTTTTTCATCTTTGTCCCATTAATCGAAGAAATCATATGAAAATCAGAATCAGTATAGCCTTGATGTGGCTGAGTGTGATGGCGATGGCTAGGAC
>CAMGAL010000249.1 GCA_946007445.1 uncultured Mediterranea sp. | reverse complement strand
GACCACCTTCTTCCTCTTCTTGGCTCTCTTCACCATTCTGCTGATTGCTGAGATCAGCATCATGCTGAAGGCCATCCGCAAGGGGCCGGAGGAAACCCATTAGAGAGTGGACAACCTTTGATTCTTCATTTTTAATCCTACATTCATTATGTCATATACTTTTCTACAACACTATTGGTGGTTTATCGTCTCGTTGCTGGGCGGTATCCTCGTATTTCTGCTTTTCGTGCAGGGTGGCAATTCCCTGCTGTTCTGTCTGGGCAAGTCCGAAGAGCAGCGCAAGATGATGATGAATTCTACGGGTCGTAAGTGGGAGTTCACCTTCACTACCCTGGTGACGTTTGGCGGAGCCTTCTTCGCCTCCTTCCCCTTGTTTTATAGCACCAGCTTCGGCGGCGCCTACTGGCTCTGGATGATTATCCTCTTCAGCTTCGTGCTGCAAGCCGTCAGCTACGAGTTCCAGTCGAAGGCCGGCAACCTCTTGGGGCGCAATACCTATCGTGCCTTCCTGGTGGCCAATGGCGTCATAGGCCCTGTGCTGTTGGGTGGTGCCGTGGCCACCTTCTTTACCGGTTCGGCCTTTGTGGTGGACAAGGCCAACATGGCCGACCTCTCCATGCCCGTCATCAGCCACTGGGCCAATGCAGGTCACGGCTTGGATGCCTTGCTCGACGTGTGGAATGTCGTGCTGGGCTTGGCCGTCTTCTTTCTGGCCCGCATCTTGGGTGCCCTCTACTTCATCAACAACATTGACGATGAGGACCTGGTGAGCCGCTGCCGCCGCAGCTTGTGGGCCAACTCCGGACTGTTCCTGCTCTTCTTCTTGGCCTTCCTGGTGCGCATCCTCGTAGGCGATGGCTATGCCGTCCGTCCCGATACACAGGAGGTCTTCCTGGAGCCCTACAAGTATCTGCACAACTTCATCTCCATGCCGCTGGTGGCATTGCTGTTCCTAGTGGGTGTGGTGGCTGTGCTGAGTGGCATCCTGCTCACCCTGCTCCGTCCCAAGTTCGACAAAGGCATCTGGCCGGCAGGCATCGGCACGGTGCTCACCGTCTTGGCCTTGCTGCTCACGGCAGGCTATGGCCACACGGCCTACTATCCCTCGACGGTCGACTTGCAGAGTTCGCTCACCCTATCCAACAGCTGCTCCAGCCCCTTCACGCTGGAGGTCATGGCGTATGTCTCCATCCTGGTACCTTTCGTACTGGCCTATATTTTCTATGCTTGGCGCAGCATCGACTCCCGCAAGATTGATGCCCAGGAGCTGAGTGGCGGTGGCCATCAGTATTGATAGCGTACAGTTGTTTGTGTATTCTTCGGAGGGTGTACTCGTCATTGGGTACACCCTCCGCTTTTGTCATTGAGCATCAGGGGGTTCTTGGCTCTTCTATGAATAAGGTGGTTCAGTCGGGCTGCTGTCCGTCGTGGGCTTTCCAGGCGCACTCGGTCAGCTGCATGTGGGTGAACACCGCCTTGAACGAAGATTCTTCGGGCGAGCAGGCGTAGATACCGAAGCGTATCTTGCCTCCGCCTTGATGCAGGTGGCAGACGCGCATCTGCGTGAAGCGCTCCCCGTCTTGCGAACACTCTATGCAGTAGTCGTCCTCTCGGCGAGAGAGTCGGTACCACATCGTCTTTACCCGGGCCGAAATGGCCGTTGTGGCCCAGTCCGAATAGCCGTTGTTGGTCACGACGCTGCCCAGGTGCTGGAACTCCTCATTCTCATACTCCACACTGCCCTTTAGCCAGTTGTCGCTGTCCAGATAGAGGACGATGCCACATTGGTCAAAGCGGTGATGACTCGCCGAGAAATCTGTCTTCACGATGAAGCTGAAGTATTTCTCCTCTGTCTCCATTTGAAATACCGGGGCATTGTCGTTACGGAAATGATAGTAGGTGCGTTGCCACAGGTCGGTATGGGGTTTGGTGACTACCTCTATGGTGTCACCCTTGATGACGCAGCTCTCTGGCTGACGCGTCCAACTGAAATGTTCCATCTTTAGTTGCATGGGATGCTCATTTTGCACATAACTCTCTTCTACTTGGCTACTCTCTTTGTTGCCGCACGCTGCAAGCAGTGCCAGCATGGTGATAGTGACAATTTTCTTCATTTGAGTATTTTCTTTACTGTTGCTTTTGACATATCAATGCTTTTTATCTTGTTTTTTATCTCCTAATAGCAGCTTCAGCATCGAACTGCCATTATTGGTTCACTCTTCTGCTGTAGGTTCTCTTCTTTGTCGGCCACGAACTGCAAAATATCGACCATTTTCTCTGCCAAGGATGGCTTTATCGACCACTTATCGACCATTTCCTGCTTTAAGCCATCCTTATCGACCACTTCTTCCATGACAGTTTTGGTGTATTGGCTGATATCCGATGATACTCCCATTGCAGCAGGTTCATCAGAAGTCGGCATGTACGTCCGTTACCATCTGCCCAGGGATGGATGCTGACCAATTTGAAGTGTGCCCAGAAGCTAAGGTCGTACACGCCGGCCATATCAGATGCGTTTATTGCTTGGCGCCGTTTATTCAGTTCCTCGCAGAATGCGGCCAACTTAGCAGGTACTTTTAGATAGGACACATACGACTTACCTCCGATACCGGCTGTAACATTCAGTTTGCGCAGTTCACCCTTGGCGGCAGAGAAGTCTCCACCGATGGAGTGATAATCGCTGCCAGTTCGTGCCATCACTTTCCCTGCAAGAGTGACAAGCCATTCCATAGTAATTGGGGCATGTTGCATGATCCACTTCCTACCGTAGTCATAAGCATTCTTTAGGTCGAGATTCATCAATTGCTCCACCATTGTACGCTTGCTGCTGGTGATACCCTCATCAAATAGCAGTTGCGCCTCCACCTCTGTAACCGTTGAACCTTCTATAGCTGTGGAGTGCGTAATGATAGAGTACAGATAGAACTTATCGAAGTCTATCTGTTCCGCGATGCCCAGCTTCTTATATTGCTGCAACAGTCTCAGCAGTCGGTCTTTATTTTCTTCCGTCATACATCTTTTCCTGTGTTCATCCAGCCTAAAAAATCATAGCCCCATAATAAAGAACGCCCCTCTTGCCTACATGCAAGAAAAGTATTAACTATGTAGCACTAAATCACAACTTAATACTGGCGCTCTTATGAGCAAAGATACAATGAAAAACGGAGTTTGCCAAGAAAAATTCTATTTTCTTTTCCAGACGTAATCCTTGACAAGAAAATTTAGGTCGATTTCAAAGCCCCGGACCTATCATCGAACCGCATACCGTCTCAAGTAGAAGGCTTTCAGAAACTGCTCCGTTTTCTGTGCGATTTCGGTATTCATCACACCTCTCTCGCAACAGGTGAACGGAAATGCTCCAAATATTTGATGGAAAGACTTTGTCTGCTAAATTAAGGAAAACGTTTATTTTCGCCGATTTTCGGCTGTTTTTCATTGAAAAGTTGGCAGGATTGAAATAAAAGCATTACCTTTGCATCAACAAATTCCGCCACGCCTCTTTTCAATGCGTACCAGGGCGGAACTTTTGCTTTTTATACACTATGGATTATACAAAACAACCGTTGGATTATCCCCAGATTCTTCAAATGCTGAAAGGACGGGGGCTGATTGTCAGGGATGAGATTGAAGCCTTGCGCCAGTTAAAAATCATAAGTTACTTCCGTTTGGCAAACTATATGCGTCCGATGGAGGCGGATAAAGTTACCCACATATTTAAACCGGGTAGGTTATTTGAGAATGCGGTTGATTTATATTATATTGACAAACAACTAAGCCTATTCTACTATACAGCAAATCAAAAAGTACAAATCCCTCAACGAA
>CAMGAL010000248.1 GCA_946007445.1 uncultured Mediterranea sp. | reverse complement strand
ATAGGGGTGTGCTACATCGGTGGTCTGGCGGCTGACGGGGTGACTCCGCAGGACACCCGCACCGAGGCGCAGCACCGGGCCTTGAGGCAGCTGCTGGCCGACCTGCACCGCCGCTATCCTCATGCCTTGATTGTGGGGCATAGCGACTTGGATCCTCGTAAGCCCCATTGTCCGGGGTTTCGGGTGAGTCAGGAAATGTATGAGGGTGTATAAAAATTGGGCTCATCGCTCCAAATGCCGGTTGATTCAAAAAAAACACCCTCGTGAAAAAAGAAAGCCGCATCATCACTGGTGCGGCTTATAAGTTTGTGTACCCTAAAAAACAAACTTACTTTCTCCCTAAAAAACTAATCTAATGAATCTTCGTGTGTCTATACTAATATGATGGTGCAAAGATAGTGGGTTTCGGGGGAAAGTAGGTTTGACATAAATCAAAAAGTGTCTGCAGGGAGACACTTTTTTGCTAGATATCGGCTCTGACGCGGCTGAGCGTCTCGGGAGTCATGAGCAGATAGGAGGCGATGTGGGAGAGGGGAGCCCGCTTCACCACCTCGGGATGCTGCTGCATGAGGCGGTGGTAGCGCTCGTGGGCGGTCTCGAAGCGCCAGGCATCGGCCTTGATCTGCGAGACGATGAGCGAGTATTCCATGAGTTTGCGGTAGAAGAGGTTGGCCTCCCAGCAGCTCTCTGTGAGCAGGAGGAACTGCTTGTAGGGCAGGAGATAGACCACCGACTCTTCGAGCGCTTCGATGATCAGCTGGGTGGGCTCTTGCTTGAAGAGGCTCTGGATGCAGAAGGCGATGCACCCCTCGTAGGAGAAGTGCTCGGTCACATCCTTGCCGTTCTTGTAGTAGAACTGGCGAATCATGCCTTGCCCTACGAATACGATGTGGCGGCTCACTTCTCCCTCCTTGAGCAGCAATTCACCTTTGGCCAGCTCTTTACGCACCAGCAGTTCGCGTATCAGTTTGCGGCCTTCGGGACTCATGTCGGGAAAGCGGGAGTTGATGGCTTTGTCAACGGTGTCTTTCAGTAATGCATCCATTGCTTTGTCTTCTTTCTTATTTTGCTATTCGTTTCCGAGTGCAAAGATAAACAATTTCCCGATATGGATGGTTCGTCGCGCGGTTTTTTTGTGGGCATCCTGCTGGATATATAATAAGGTGGGTCGGAAAAAGGCCCTGCGATGGGGTATGAAAAAAGTTTGGGTTGCTAGGCGCTGATTGTTAGGCGGTTAGTGAAAAAGATGAAGAAAAGATGAAAAAAATATGTGGAAAGGTTTGCAGGGAATGGGGAAAAGCCATACCTTTGCACCGCATTTGAGAAACGGAGGTAATCCGATAAGGAAGTTTGGGTGAGTGGCTGAAACCACCAGTTTGCTAAACTGACGTACGGGTTTTCCGTACCGGGGGTTCGAATCCCCCAGCTTCCGCAAATGCAGCCCGCCATGGTGGATTCGTCTAGCGGTTAGGACACATGCCTCTCACGCATGGAACACGAGTTCGATTCTCGTATCCACTACAACTTCCGTGAGGAAGCGTAGGCACCCTTAGCTCAGTTGGTAGAGCAACTGACTCTTAATCAGTGGGTCCAGGGTTCGAGTCCCTGAGGGTGTACGTAAATGAAGGTTCAATGAGTCCGAGTTTCAATCTGATTGAAATTCGGACTTTTTGCATATAGCCCCCTTTGAAGCGTTTCCTGAGAGAAAAATGGTGCTTCTTTTTGCATATTAGCAGAAAAAGAGCGAAATTTGCAACGTTTTAGAAATAAAACGAAAGAGGAACTTATTACACCTTTAAATAAATAGAGAACGAAATGACAAAAAGTGCATTGCAAATCGCGCGGGCTGCCTATCAGCCCAAACTCCCGAAGGCTCTGCTGGGCCATGTGAAGGCTACGGCCGGCGAAGCTACCCAGTCGGTGGCTGACCAGGAAGAAATCAAGAAGTTGTTCCCCAACACCTACGGAATGCCTCTAATCCGTTTTGAGGCTACCGACCAGGAGAACCAGTTCCCCGCCATGAATGTGGGTGTCATCCTCTCAGGCGGTCAGGCTCCCGGCGGACACAATGTCATCTCAGGCCTGTTTGACGGCATCAAGAAGCTCAACCCCGAGAGCCGTCTGTTCGGCTTCATCCTGGGCCCCGGTGGTCTGGTAGACCATAACTACATGGAGCTCACCGCCGACATCATCGACGAGTATCGCAACACGGGTGGCTTCGACATCATCGGCTCGGGCCGTACCAAGCTGGAGAAGGTGGAGCAGTTTGAGAAGGGTTACGAAATCATCAAGGAGCTGGGCATCAAGGCGCTGGTCATCATCGGTGGTGACGACAGTAACACCAATGCCTGCGTGCTGGCCGAGTACTATGCCGCCAAGAACTACGGCGTGCAGGTCATCGGCTGCCCCAAGACCATCGACGGCGACCTGAAGAACGAGATGATTGAGACTTCGTTCGGTTTCGACACCGCTTGCAAGACCTACTCGGAGGTGATTGGCAACATCCAGCGCGACTGCAACTCGGCACGCAAGTACTGGCACTTCATCAAGCTGATGGGCCGCTCGGCTTCGCACATCGCCCTGGAGTGCGCCCTGCAGGTACAGCCCAACATCTGCATCGTATCGGAAGAGGTGGAGGCCAAGAACATGTCGCTCGACGATGTAGTGACCTACATTGCCGGCGTGGTGGCTGCCCGTGCTGCCGAGGGGAACAACTTCGGTACCGTGCTCATCCCCGAAGGCCTGGTAGAGTTCATCCCTGCCATGAAGCGCCTCATTGCCGAGCTCAACGACTTCCTGGCTGCCAATGCCGAAGAGTTCGCCCAGATCAAGAAGTCGGCCCAGCGCGACTACATCATCCGCAAGCTGTCGCCCGAAAACTCGGCCATCTATGCCAGCCTGCCCGAAGGTGTAGCCCGTCAGCTGACCCTCGACCGCGACCCCCACGGCAACGTGCAGGTATCGCTCATCGAGACCGAGAAGCTGCTCTCCGAGATGGTGGCTACCAAGTTGGCTGCCTGGAAGGCTGAGGGCAAGTATGTAGGCAAGTTTGCCGCCCAGCACCACTTCTTCGGCTACGAAGGCCGCTGCGCCGCTCCCTCCAACTTTGATGCCGACTACTGCTACTCGTTGGGCTTCACGGCTTCGGCCCTGATTGCCAACGGCAAGACCGGCTATATGTCGTCGGTGCGCAACACGACCGCTCCCGCTGCCGAGTGGATTGCCGGTGGTGTGCCCATCACGATGATGATGAACATGGAGCGCCGTCATGGCGAGATGAAGCCCGTCATCCAGAAGGCGCTGGTGAAGCTGGACGGTGCGCCCTTCCAGGCCTTTGCCGCCAATCGCGACAAGTGGGCCAAGGAGACGGACTACGTCTATCCCGGTCCTATCCAGTACTTCGGTCCTACCGAGGTGTGCGACCAGCCTACCAAGACTCTGCAACTGGAGAATGCAGCGAAGTAATCGGACTCCCGTAAATAGATAAGAAACATCAGAGAGGGTGTAGCGAAAGAGACCATTTCCTACACCCTCTGATATGAAAAGCCCTTCCTCTGATATGGCCACCTCCCCCAGACCTATGAAGCCCGTCAGCCGCAAGCCGGCCGGCCAAAAGCCCCGTCGGCCCCGGCGCAGCGCAGCTCCGGCGCGTAGGGTGCCTCGCCGCCACCTGCCCCAATGGGCCCGTGTGGCGCTGCTGGTGGCCGGTTTGGGCTTTCTGTGGTGGGGGTTCTATGGGGTGTAAGTGGGTTCGTTTGGCTACGGGTGGTTGCCCTGCTAGGGGCAGAAGCGTGCAAGGGCAAAGTGGCACTCGTTTGCAAAACA